>CAURIB010000026.1:0-14924 GCA_963524795.1 uncultured Streptococcus sp. | reverse complement strand
TAGAAAAACAAATATGTTTAGAAAGAAGGTACTTATATGATTAAATATAGTATCCGTGGTGAAAACCTAGAAGTAACAGAAGCAATTCGTGATTATGTAGTTTCTAAACTCGAAAAGATCGAAAAATACTTCCAAGCAGACCAAGAATTGGATGCGCGTGTAAACTTGAAAGTTTACCGTGAAAAGACTGCTAAAGTTGAAGTAACCATTCCGCTTGGATCTATTACTCTTCGTGCAGAAGACATTTCTCAAGATATGTACGGTTCTATTGACTTGGTGACAGATAAGATTGAGCGTCAGATCCGTAAAAATAAAACAAAGATTGAGCGCAAAAATAGAAATAAAGTATCAACAAGTCAACTCTTTACAGATGCTTTAGTTGAAGAGTTAGATGTAGTGCAACCAAAAGTTGTTCGTTCAAAACAAATTGATTTGAAACCTATGGATTTGGAAGAAGCAATTCTTCAAATGGACTTGTTGGGACATGATTTCTTCATCTATGTAGATGTTGAAGACGAAACAACAAATGTAATCTATCGTCGTGAAGATGGAGATATCGGTCTTCTGGAAGTTAAAGAATCTTAATGATTAGTCTGTAAAAGTGGTTTACACTAGTGTAAACCACTTTTTAGTTTGGAAATCTGAAGTTGGCAGCTAGAGATACCTCTTTAAAAGTCGCATTTTGACTACTTTTGTGGTATAATAATGCGCAAGAGGTTTGGAATGAAAAAAAATGAAATAAATCCCTTTTTTATATACCTGATTGCTATGGTAACCTTTACGATGATGACTATTTTGATTGTGTTTGTAAAGGATGATTTTGTCACTATAGCGAGCCTATTTTTATTTTTAGTATTCTATGTTCTGCTATTTAATTTCCAGAAAAAATACTACAAAAAAACGGATATCGAGCAAATCCAGTATGTCAATCATCAGGCTACGGATAGTTTGAGTGCCCTTCTAGAGCAAATGCCTGTTGGGGTTGTTAAATTAAATATGAACAATAGTGAGATTGAGTGGTTCAATCCCTATGCTGAATTAATTTTGACAACTGAGGATGGAGAAATTGATTTTCCTCAATTTCAAATGATTTTAAAGAGTTCGATTACATCACCTGGTACTTATGCCAATATTGGTGAGAAAAGGTATGCGGTGCATTTGGATAGAAATTCGGGTGTCTTATACTTTTTTGATGTTTCTGGTGAGTATGAAGCAACTGTTGAGCTTGTGACTAGTAGACCGGTAATCGGGATTATCTCAGTTGATAACTATGATGACTTGGAAAATGAAACGTCTGAATCAGACATTAGTCATATCAATAGTTTTGTTGCAAATTTTGTTTCAGAATTTAGTACGAAATATGCAATGTTTTCGCGTAGAGTGAGCATGGATCGCTTCTATTTATTTACGGACTATACCGTGCTTGATCATTTGATGCAGGATAAATTTTCTGTGATTGATACCTTTCGTGAGGAAGCTAAGCAACGAAATTTACCTCTGACAATGAGTATGGGCTTCTCTTATGGTGATGGGAATCATGACCAGATTGGGAAGGTTGCTCTTCTCAATCTCAACTTAGCGGAAGTTCGTGGTGGTGACCAAGTAGTTGTAAAAGAGAATGATGAAACCAAAAATCCAATCTACTTTGGAGGCGGTTCAGCAGCATCAGTTAAACGTACTCGGACACGAACTCGTGCCATGATGACTGCTATCTCAGACAAACTTAAAAGTGTCGATCGAGTTTTTGTGGTTGGTCATAAGAATCTGGATATGGATGCTCTTGGCTCAGCAGTTGGGATGCAGTTGTTTTCGAGTAATGTTCTAGAAGATAGTTATGTGGTTTATGATCCTACGCAGATGTCTCCAGACATCACTCGAGCTATCAACTATTTGGAAGAGGAGGGTGTTTCAAAACTTCTTCCTTTAGGCCAGGCTATGACAATGGTTACCAAACGTTCCTTGCTTGTGATGGTAGACCATTCCAAGACGGCTTTGACCTTATCTAAAGAGTTTTATGACTTGTTTACACAGACAATTGTCATTGACCATCACCGTCGAGACCAAGATTTTCCAGATAATGCAGTCATTACTTATATAGAAAGTGGAGCTAGCAGTGCCAGTGAGCTGGTGACGGAGTTGATTCAATTTCAAAATTCTAAGAAAACACGTTTGAGTCGTATTCAGGCTAGTATTCTTATGGGTGGAATGATGTTGGATACAAAGAATTTCACCTCTCGCGTAACAAGTCGTACCTTTGATGTAGCAAGCTATCTCAGAACAAGAGGCAGTGATAGTATTGTCATTCAGGAGGTTGCGGCAACGGATTTTGAAGAATATCGTTTGGTGAATGAGTTAATTTTACAAGGGCAGATGGTACAACCATCAATTCTGGTTGCTCAAGCTTTGGAGGATAAAGAGTACGATACGGTTGTTATTAGTAAAGCTGCTGATGCTTTGCTTGCCATGTCTGGTATAGAAGCCAGCTTTGTACTTGCTAAGAATAGTCAAGGAGCAATCTCTATTTCTGCCCGAAGTAGAAGTAAGATTAATGTCCAGCGAATTATGGAAATGTTAGGTGGCGGTGGTCACTTTAACTTAGCTGCAGCGCGGTTGACAGATATGAGCCTGCAAGAAGCAGGAGATAAACTAAAAACAGTTATTTTTAATGAAACAAAAGAAAAGGAGTCAGAAGAATGAAAGTAATCTTTTTAGCAGATGTTAAAGGTAAAGGAAAAAAAGGTGAAATTAAAGAAGTGCCAACTGGATATGCACAAAACTTTTTAATTAAGAAAAACCTTGCTAAGGAAGCGACAGCTCAAGCTATTGGTGAGTTGCGTGGTAAACAAAAATCAGAAGAAAAAGCACATGCAGAGATGCTTGCAGAAGCTAAGGAAATTAAAGCAAAACTGGAAGCAGAAGAAACAATCGTTGAGTTTGTCGAAAAGGTTGGTCCAGACGGTCGTACATTTGGATCTATTACCAACAAGAAAATTGCAGAAGAATTGCAAAAACAATTTGGTATTAAAATTGATAAACGCCATATTCAAGTTCAATCACCAATTCGAGCAGTTGGTTTGATTGATGTTCCAGTGAAGATTTATCAAGATGTGACAAGTGTAATCAATCTCCGTGTCAAGGAAGCATAATTTACGATTGGTTGACAATATTGTAAAAGGAAGGAAAGTCTGATGGCAGAAGTTGAAGAACTGCGTGTTCAGCCTCAAGATATCCTGGCAGAACAATCTGTTTTAGGAGCCATTTTTATTGATGAGACTAAACTCGTTTTTGTCCGAGAATATATTGATTCACAGGACTTCTTTAAGTATGCTCACCGTTTGATTTTTCAAGCTATGGTTGATTTGTCTGATCGTGGAGATGCTATTGACGCAACCACAGTTCGGACGATACTAGATAGCCAGGGTGATTTACAAACTATTGGAGGCTTGTCTTATCTGGTTGAGATTGTCAATTCGGTGCCAACCTCTGCCAATGCGGAATACTATGCTAAAATTGTAGCAGAAAAGGCTATGCTTAGACGACTAATTGCTAAGTTGACAGAGTCTGTAAACCTAGCCTATGAAGCTTCTCAACCTGCTGACGAAATTATTGCTCGTGCAGAAAAAGGCTTGATTGACGTTAGTGAGAATGCCAATCGAAATGGCTTTAAAAATATTCGCGATGTATTGAATATCAACTTTGGGAATTTAGAAGCTCGTTCTCAACAGACTTCGGATATCACGGGTATTGCGACAGGTTATCGAGATTTAGATCACATGACGACAGGTCTGCATGAGGAAGAATTGATTATTTTGGCAGCTCGTCCTGCGGTTGGTAAGACAGCCTTTGCTTTGAATATTGCGCAAAATATCGGAACCAAATTAGACAAGACAGTTGCTATTTTCTCTCTGGAAATGGGTGCTGAAAGCTTGGTCGATCGTATGCTGGCTGCGGAAGGTTTGGTAGAGTCGCATTCTATCCGTACGGGCCAATTGACTGAGGAAGAATGGCGTAAGTATACGATTGCTCAGGGAAATTTAGCTAATGCAAGTATCTATATTGATGACACACCTGGGATTCGGATCACAGAAATTCGCTCCCGTTCCCGTAAACTGGCTCAGGAAACAGGTAATCTAGGCTTGATTTTGATTGACTATCTCCAACTTATCACAGGAACTGGTCGGGAAAATCGTCAACAAGAAGTATCTGAAATTTCGCGTCAGTTGAAAATCTTAGCGAAAGAACTCAAAGTTCCAGTTATAGCTCTCAGTCAGCTGTCCCGTGGAGTTGAACAACGTCAAGATAAGAGACCAGTCTTGTCTGATATTCGTGAATCTGGATCTATTGAGCAGGATGCTGATATCGTAGCCTTTCTCTATCGTGATGACTATTATGAGCGCGGTGGTGAAGAAGAGGAAGGCATTCCAAATAATAAAGTAGAAGTGATTATCGAGAAAAACCGTAGCGGTGCTCGCGGAACGGTAGAATTGATTTTCCAAAAAGAATATAATAAATTTTCAAGTATTTCGAAGATGGAGGAACCAAGATGACAGACGCATTTACAGATGTGGCTAAAATGAAAAAAATCAAAGAAGAGATTAAGGCGCATGAGGGACAAGTGGTGGAAATGACCTTAGAAAATGGTCGTAAACGCCAAAAAAATCGTTTAGGAAAACTAATTGAGGTTTATCCATCGCTCTTCATCGTTGAGTTTGGAAATGTTGAAGGAGACAAGCAAGCTAATGTCTATGTTGAATCTTTCACATATTCAGATATTTTAACGGAAAAGAATTTAATTCACTATTTGGATTAAGCTTGAAAGTGGGAAGTTTTCTCACTTTTTTCTTTTTCTTTCGAATAATATAGATGAGGTCAACCTCAAAAATCTAACTATTTGAAGGAGAATGAATGACATTCAGTAAAGCAGGAAGTAAAAAGAGATTTGCTCTTAGAAAAACAGTTGTTGGAACAACTTCTCTATTGTTAGCGGGGGCTTTTTTGTTTGGTGGAGGAGCTGTTCATGCCAATCAGGCAAACAATGGATCGCTGGCACGAGGAGATGATTATCCCTATTATTATAAAAATGGAAGTCAAGAAATTGATAAGTGGCGCATGTATTCTAGACAGTGTACGTCTTTCGCTGCCTTTCGTTTAAGTAGTGTCAATGGTTTTGAACTGCCTGCTGCGTATGGAAATGCTAAGGATTGGGGGTATCGTGCTAAACGAGAAGGTTATCGTGTAGATCAGCGTCCAGCAATCGGTTCTATCGCTTGGGATACAAGTGGACAGTATGGCCATGTCGCTTGGGTATCCAATGTCTTTGGTGATATGATTGAAATTGAAGAATACAATTATGGAGTCAGAGAAAGGTATAATCGACGAACGGTAAAGGCCAATTCTATGACTGGATTTATCCATTTTAAAGATGTGGGGAATACTAGCGCAGGAAATTATCAGTCTGCTCCCGTCTCTAGCGGGACACATATTTTTACAGAAAAAGCTGCCATTAGGGATCAGGCCTCACTGACTGCCACTATTATCGATTATTATTATGCGGGAGAAAGCGTTCATTATGATCAGACTCTTGAAAAAGATGGCTATAAATGGCTTTCTTATCTATCACGAACTGGTAGTCGAAGATATGTCCAGCTGGAAGGAAACTCTCGTTCTAAAAATGGGTGGGAAAAAGAAGGAACAATTTGGTACTATTATGAAAATGGTCAGAAAGCAGTCGGTTGGAAAAAGATAAATGGAAGTTGGTATCATTTACAAGCTGATGGTACAATGACTACGGGCTGGTTAAAAGATGGCTCCAAGTGGTATTACTTGAAATCGTCTGGCGAAATGCAGACAGGTTGGTTGAAGGACAAAGGCATTTGGTATTATCTTGAAAACTCGGGAGCTATGAAGACTAGTCAGTGGTTCCAAGTCTCAGGGAAATATTATTACGTGAATGCATCTGGAGAATTGGCAGTAGATACGACAATCGATGGTTTCCAAGTTGACAGCAACGGTGCGCGAGTGGAAGAATCACCCCAATAAGCCTTCACCAATAATCTAACTCTTAGCAATGGTATTTTTCCCTGCTTTCCTTTATAATGGGTGTATGGACAAGAAAAAATTATTATTGATTGATGGATCTTCAGTTGCTTTTCGAGCTTTTTTCGCTCTTTATCAGCAGCTGGATCGTTTTAAAAATGACAATGGATTACATACCAATGCAATCTACGGTTTTCACCTTATGTTGAATCATTTGCTAGAGCGTGTTGAGCCTAGCCATATCTTGGTGGCATTTGATGCGGGGAAGACGACTTTCCGTACAGAGATGTATGCAGACTATAAGGGTGGTCGTGCTAAAACTCCAGATGAGTTTAGAGAGCAATTTCCTTTTATTCGTGAGTTGCTAGACCATCTTGGAATTCGCCATTATGAATTGGCTCAGTATGAGGCAGATGACATCATCGGTACTCTAGGTCGCTTGGCTGAGAAGGATGCTTTTGATGTGACCATTGTCAGCGGGGACAAAGACTTAATCCAGTTGACTGATGAGCATACCGTGGTTGAGATTTCTAAGAAAGGTGTGGCTGAGTTTGAGGCTTTTACTCCAGAATACCTCATGGAAAAGATGGGAATCACACCAGCTCAATTTATTGACCTTAAGGCCCTCATGGGAGACAAGTCAGATAATATCCCTGGCGTAACTAAGATTGGTGAAAAGACAGGTATTAAGCTCTTGTTAGAACACGGGTCGCTCGAAGGTATTTATGAAAATATCGATGGCATGAAGGCTTCCAAGATGAAGGAAAATCTCGTTAATGACAAGGAACAGGCCTTTCTGTCTAAAACACTGGCAACAATCGATACCAAGGCACCAATCGAGATTGGGCTAGATGATTTGGTCTATAGTGGTCCAAATGTGGAAAGTTTAAGTAAATTTTACGATGAGATGGGCTTTAAACAGCTCAAACAAGCTTTGAATGTATCTTCAAGTGATGTGGCTGAGAGTTTGGACTTTACCATGGTTGACAAAGTGAGTCAAGATATGCTGAGTGCTGACTCTATCTTTCACTTTGAACTTTTTGGAGAAAACTACCATACAGATGATTTGGTTGGTTTTGCCTGGTCTTGCGGGGACAAGCTCTACGCTACAGACAAGTTGGAACTTCTGCAGGCTTCGATTCTTAAGGATTTTCTAGAAAAAACAGCTCTGAAAGTGTATGACTTTAAGAAAGCTAAAGTTCTTTTGCATCGTTTTGGTCTGGATTTGCAGGCGCCTGCCTTTGACAGCCGTTTGGCTAAATACCTCCTTTCGACTGTGGAGGACAATGAAATTGCGACCATCGCTAGTCTTTATGGTCAGACTTATTTGGTTGATGATGAAACTTTCTACGGCAAGGGTGTCAAGAAAGCTATCCCTGAGCGAGAGAAATTCTTGGAACACTTAGCTCGTAAGGTTGCTGTATTGATTGAGACAGAGCCTGTTTTACTTGACAAGTTAAGTGAGAATGGGCAACTAGACCTTCTCTATGGAATGGAGCAGCCTCTGGCCTTTGTTCTTGCTAAGATGGAAATCGCTGGAATCAAGGTCAAAAAAGAAACCTTGCTTGAAATGCAGGCTGAAAATGAGCTTGTTATTGAAAAGCTGACGCAAGAGATTTATGAACTAGCTGGTGAGGAATTTAATATCAACTCACCTAAACAACTTGGCGAATTGCTTTTTGAAAAGCTAGGTCTCCCTCTCGAATACACCAAGAAAACCAAGACCGGTTACTCGACAGCAGTAGATGTCCTGGAACGTCTAGCCCCTATTGCTCCAATCGTTAAGAAAATTCTCGATTACCGTCAGATTGCTAAGATTCAATCGACTTATGTGATTGGTTTGCAGGACTGGATTTTGCATGATGGCAAGATTCACACGCGATATGTCCAAGATTTAACTCAGACAGGGCGTCTGTCTAGTGTGGATCCAAACTTGCAAAATATTCCTGTTCGCTTGGAACAAGGTCGCCTCATTCGTAAGGCTTTCGTGCCAGAGTGGGAGGATAGTGTCCTTCTCAGCTCTGACTATTCACAGATTGAATTGCGAGTTTTGGCGCATATCTCTAAAGATGAGCATTTAATCAAGGCTTTCCAAGAGGGAGCTGATATCCATACCTCGACAGCCATGCGTGTCTTTGGAATTGAACGTCCTGAGGATGTGACTCCAAACGACCGTCGCAATGCCAAGGCTGTCAACTTTGGAGTGGTTTACGGAATTTCAGACTTTGGTTTATCCAATAACCTAGGTATCAGCCGTAAAGAGGCTAAGGCTTACATTGAAACCTATTTTGAACGCTTCCCAGGTATTAAAAACTACATGGATGAAGTCGTTCGTGAGGCGCGTGATAAGGGTTATGTAGAGACTCTCTTCAAACGTCGTCGTGAGTTGCCAGATATCAATTCGCGTAACTTTAACATTCGTGGTTTTGCAGAGCGTACAGCTATCAACTCCCCTATTCAAGGTTCGGCTGCAGATATTCTCAAAATCGCTATGATTCAGCTAGATAAGGCCTTGGTAGCAGGTGGTTATCAAACTAAGATGCTCCTCCAAGTACACGATGAAATAGTTCTTGAAGTACCTAAGTCAGAACTAGCAGTAATTAAGAAATTGGTTAAACAAACCATGGAAGAAGCCATCCAGCTCAGTGTTCCACTGATTGCTGATGAAAATGAAGGCGTAACTTGGTATGAGGCCAAGTAAAAAATAAACTATTAGACAAAAAGAAATCCCCTTGAACGCTACTGTTCCAAGGGGATTTTTTTCAGGAAAAGACAAAAGTGAAACTGACTAATAGTAGAATTTATTTGATTTGTTTCTTTTGTTCTTTTTTTGCAAGGATTGGTAGAATAACACCTAGACCAATCAAAATAATTGGAGTCAAGATGTTTGTAAGAAGAGAGAATTGCCAAGCAGTTGGATTCTCAGCATAGCTAATTTTTGGAACCATACCTAGGATACAAGCAAAGGCAGTGAAGAGGAAGCACCAAGTACCGATAACAAAGCCAAGTTTAGGATTGTTAACAAACTTGTATTCTGCATTTTTGTATGTTTTCCAAGCGCGATTGAGCATCATATAGGCAAGGAATACCCAGAGATAACGCATTGGCATTACAATAGAATTGAGGTTGGTCATCCATTTTACAAGTCCGTCAATTTCCTGAATACCAAAAATTGGAAGGATGATGATAAGGCTAACGAGGATACCTGTAAGAAGGTAGCCGTTAATGAGGACACCTTTTTCAGTCCGTTTGCGAAGCCAGCTTGGGATGTAGTTTTCATCAGCGTTATTGAGAAGGATTTGCAATGGTGCGTCAATAGAGAAGGCAAGCGCAGCGATTTGTCCGACCATGTTTGTAAGAGCGTAGATCACGACAAAGAGGTTTCCAACTCCCCAAGAATTTCCTAACATTTGGAAGGCTTGATAAGCGCCATTACGCATGAGGTCTTCAGGGATGTTATTGCCGTCAAATAGCATTCCCATGGCAACTGATCCGAGGATAGCAGAGAGACCTACCATGATTGCCATCACAATCATACCTTTTGGAAATTCTTTTGCAGGATTGCGAGTTTGATTAACATAAGGGGAAATTTTTTCACAACCACCAACTGCAAAGACCAGTAGTGAGATGGTTGTAAAATAAGAAAAATCGAAGTTTGGAATGTAGGTGCTCAGTTGATCCATGTGTGGTGTCGCAAACTGAACGTCTGGTTTGATGAAAGGCAGACCGACAGCCAAAAGCACAAAGAGTAAAGACATGATCAACATGGCACTTCCTGCCAAGCTACCGATGACTTTAAGAGTTGTCAATCCTTTTGTAGAAAGGTAGAGGAAAAGTCCAAAGATCAGTAAGCAGAGAATAACAATCCAGTGGATGTCAATTTGTTTTAGAAACTGTCCGTTACCTTGCAAGGCCCATCCGAGTGGAATAAGGATTCCTTGAGGCTTTTGTGCGAGGTAAGGAATGTGAACAACCCAGTAGGTCCAAGCAGCGAAGTAGGCTAGACGTTTGGTTGATGTTTTTTCAACCCAGTCACTAACACCGCTTCCGCTTTCCTTAAAGGTAGAACCTAGTTGTCCGACGATGAGGGAATAAGGGATGAAGTAGAGCGCGAGGATTAAAATCCAAGATACGACGACTGAAATTCCCTGTTGAGAGTAGTTGTTGACGACGTTTCCTAGCCCCCAAACCATGTTGAAGGCAATCAGAGATACCATCAGCCAATTAAGTTGGTGTTGATCTTTTTTCATAATGTCTCCTTTTCTGATAATTTAAGTATATCATGTTTTTTTGAAAGCGCCTAACAAAATTTAAAATTTACTATAAAAATTGTAAAAGCCAGCTAACAGATAAGCACTAGGATTGGAAAGTTGATAAAGGATTATCCACAATGTGTGGATAACTCAAGGAGTCAACAACAACTGTCTCTTTATAGTTATGATATGAGAAGAAGAGATGAAATGTAGGAATCACAAGAGAGGGGAGCCTGTTATAAAGCCATATAGGACAAGGATTCCAACAAGATTCTAATTGTAAATTATAGAGACTTGGATTGGAAAGGTACTTTGGAAAAACTTGAAAATAATTTCCGAAGAAAATTTGAAAGTTATCCACAAGTTGTGGATAACTTTATATGGATAAGAAGACCCCTTTGCGCTGGGCAAAGGGGTTAGGTTATTAATGCTTCGGTAGCCATCCGAGGGTAAAGTCGAGAGATTGAGCATTTAGTAAATTCTTGTGACGAATACTTTGAACTTCCTTTCCGTCTAGTTGACAGTCTTGAACAAAGTGGAAGTGTTCATGATTTTGTTGAGTACGAACATCCAACCACTGATTTTTTTCTGCCAAGTAGACACGAAGGTGGTCAAAGAGTGGAATTCCAAGGTCATAACTTGCTTTTCCTGGGCAGGTTGGGTAAAGTCCGAGAGCAGACCATACATACCAAGCCGATAGACTACCATTATCCTCATCGCCTGGATAAGCATCCCAGCCAGGTCGAAAGGCTTTTTGACGGAGAGTCTTGATTAAGAGGCTGGTATATTGGGGATAACTACTGTAGCGGAAAAGATAAGGGATGTGGAAGCTTGGTTGGTTTGAAATGGCTAGTTGACAAAATGGCGCTGTTGCCATCTCACTCATCTCATGAATTTCATATCCATAGCCAGTCGTTTCAAAGAGCGGGAGACTTTGACAAGCTTTCAAAAGATAGTTGCTAAAGGCTTCTTTTCCACCCATTAGTTGGCTAAGTCCAGAAATATCGTGTAAGACACCGAGACTGGCTTGAATAGCGGAACACTCAGCGTAGTCACGGCCCCAACTATAAGGAGAAAAGTCAGGACGGAAGTTGCCATCTACATCACGCGCCCTCATATAGCCTGTCTCAGGGTCAAATAGGTTTTGATAATTCTTAGAATAGTGAGCATAGGTTTGGGCTAGCTCTTCTTGACCCAATTTTGCTGCACAAGTAGAGATACAAAAATCGCTGTAAGCATAGTCTAGTGTGTGACTGACACTTTCATGATAATCTGTTGATAAGTAGCCGAGTTCTTGGTATTGAGAAAGGCCATGTCGTCCGTTGATGGCTTTTGGATCTGCCTTGGTCGCAGTTTCAATCATGGCTTTGAGAAATTCTTCTTCAAGTTCAGGTGCCATATCTTTGCAAGCACTATCTGCTAGTACGCCATCAATCAAAGTACCAGGCATCATTCCTCTTTCGTCAGGAGCCAGCCACTTAGGAAGGTATCCAGTGTCGCAGTAGCTATTGAGGAAGCCTTCGAGAAACTGACGATAGTGCTCTGGAATAATCAAGGCAAAGAGTGGGAATGAAGTGCGGAAGGTATCCCAAAAACCATTGTTGGTATAGAGTAGACCAGGCTTGACCGTTCCTGAAGCAAGGTCTATATGAATATTCTCGCCTTGCTGATTTACCTCATAAAAGGTTTGCGGAAATAGGAAAAGTCTGTAGAGGCAGTGGTCAAAAAATGTTCGATCTACTGGCCCAGTTTCCACGACATCAAAACGATCTAGAAGATTTTCCCAACTCGCTTTAGCGTTTGTTTTCGTTTCTTCAAAATCTTGTTTAGGAAGATTAAAGAGGGCTTGTTCTTTAGAAATAAAAGAAGTAGCTAGTTGAACTAGAGCTTCTGCTCCAGCCAAGTCGATACGCCAGTCTTGCCCTACTTGATTGATAGATAGAATATCCGTAGAGAATGCGAGAGCAGTAAACATGACGAGGGGACTTTTGTTGGTTTCGGTTTCACCTTCTTGTCTCAGGGCCAGAGTTCGCTTATCGACTTGTTCAACTGTCAGTTCATCTGCTGCGTGAAGATAGAGGGAGAGGGCTTTTCCTTGTGTCTGTCTTAGTTGAATAGAAGCCCCATAGCAAGTAGGTGTGAGTTGGGTTTCAATCTGATAACGCTCAGAAAAAATTCTGAGATAATGGGGATTGAAAATAGCACGATCAAGGTTATAAGAAGACTGACGATGAAAGAGAGTATCGCCGCTGATTTCTCCTGTAATTGGTGTCAGCAAGAGCCAGGAGTAATCGCCAATCCAAGGGCTAGGCTGGTGGGTTAGTCGAATACCCTGAAAGATAGGAAGCTGGGGATCAAAAAACCAAGATCCTTCCTGGTCACTAGTCTGGGGGACAAAGTAATTCATGCCAAAAGGAACACCTGTGTAGGGTAGGGTGTTTCCTCGTGAAAAAGCATGTTTACTTGCTGTTCCAAATCGGGTGTCGATAGTTTCAAGTATAGGTTTCATAGCAGTTCCTTCAGTAGTTTTCTACATTATATCAGAAAAAGGATACTTTTAGAAAATGACTTCAAAATATAACAATTTTGTAGAATAATGACTAACATTTGTGTATATATTTTCTGGACTAAAAGCTATATACTGAAAATGAAAATCTGTTTGAAAGAGGCAAAATAGTTTATGGTATATTCAAAAGAAATTGTTAGAGAGTGGCTAGATGAGGTAGCGGAGCGTGCTAAAGATCATCCTGAATGGGTAGATATTTTTGAACGTTGCTATACAGACACTTTAGACAATACAGTTGAAATTTTAGAAGACGGCTCAACTTTTGTACTAACTGGGGATATCCCAGCTATGTGGCTTCGGGACTCGACTGCTCAGCTTAGACCATACCTTCATGTGGCAAAAAGAGACCTTCGTTTGCGCCAGACCATTGCTGGTTTGGTTAAACGTCAGATGACCTTGATTCTCAAGGATCCCTATGCCAACTCTTTCAATATTGAGGAGAACTGGAAGGGTCATCACGAGACAGACCATACAGACCTCAATGGCTGGATTTGGGAACGTAAGTATGAAGTGGATTCGCTTTGCTATCCCTTGCAATTGGCTTACCTTCTTTGGAAGGAAACGGGTGAGACTAGCCAGTTTGATGAGACTTTTGTTACAGCGGCCAAGGAGATTCTCCATCTTTGGACCGTGGAGCAAGATCACAATAACTCACCATACCGTTTCGTCCGTGATACCGATCGTAAGGAAGACACTTTGGTTAATGATGGTTTTGGTCCTGATTTTGCCGTGACAGGGATGACCTGGTCAGCCTTTCGTCCAAGCGATGACTGTTGTCAGTATAGCTATTTGATTCCGTCAAATATGTTTGCGGTGGTTGTTTTGGGTTATGTCCAAGAAATCTTTGCAGAATTGAATCTAGCCGATAGTGAGAGTATCATTGCAAATGCCAAACGCCTTCAAACTGAGATTCAAGAAGGGATCGAAAATTACGCCTACACGACTAACAGCAAGGGCGAGAAGATCTATGCCTTTGAAGTAGACGGTTTAGGAAATGCTAGCATCATGGACGACCCTAACGTGCCAAGCTTGTTAGCTGCTCCATATCTTGGTTACTGTGATGTGAACGATGAGGTCTATCAAGCAACTCGTCGTACCATTCTGAGTCCTGAAAATCCTTACTTCTACCAAGGAGAGTACGCAAGTGGACTCGGAAGTTCACATACCTTCTACCGCTATATCTGGCCGATTGCTCTATCTATCCAAGGATTGACAACGACGGATAAGGCGGAGAAAAAACATTTGCTAGATCAACTCGTTGCCTGCGATGGTGGAACAGGTGTCATGCACGAAAGCTTCCACGTAGACGATCCGACTCTCTACTCTCGTGAATGGTTCTCATGGGCCAACATGATGTTCTGCGAATTGGTCTTGGATTACCTAGATATTCGCTAATACTCTTCGAAAATCAAATTCAAACCACGTCAGCTTCACCTTGCCGTACTCAAGTACAGCCTGCGGCTAGCTTCCTAGTTTGCTCTTTGATTTTCATTGAGTATAAGGAGCACGCTTTAGCTTCACTGATTCTTGTAAAGAATCACAAATATATTTTTAAATTTAAGTTAGAATGAGGTTTTACTCATGGAAAATGTTGTTGTACATATCATCTCTCACAGTCACTGGGATCGTGAGTGGTATCTACCTTTTGAAAGTCACCGTATGCAGTTGGTGGAACTTTTTGACAATCTGTTTGATCTTTTTGAAAATGATCCTGAGTTCAAGAGCTTCCACCTAGATGGACAAACCATTGTCCTCGATGACTATTTAGAAATTCGCCCTGAAAACCGTGACAAGGTGCAGCGTTATATCGACGAAGGCAAATTGAAGATTGGTCCTTTCTATATCTTGCAGGATGATTACTTGATTTCCAGTGAAGCTAACGTTCGCAATACCTTGATTGGACAAGCGGAATGTGCTAAATGGGGCAAATCTACTCAAATTGGTTACTTCCCAGACACCTTTGGAAATATGGGGCAGGCTCCTCAAATCCTTCAAAAATCAGGTATTCACGTAGCAGCCTTTGGTCGCGGTGTCAAGCCAATCGGATTTGACAATCAAGTCCTTGAAGA
>CAURIB010000025.1:0-15363 GCA_963524795.1 uncultured Streptococcus sp. | reverse complement strand
CAATTGCTCCTGTGTATTCTGGAACTTCATGAACAGCTGCTTCGACTGCGTTAACACCACCCTTGAATTCTGGGACTTCTACTACTGGCGCTGCTTCGTCACCTGCTGTACCAATTGCTCCTGTGTATTCTGGAATTTCCACTACTGGAGCTGCTTCATCGCCTGCTGTGCCAATAGCTTCAGTGTACTCTGGAACTTCATGAACAGCTGCTTCGACACCATTTACGCCACCGGTAAATTCTGGAACTTCTACTATTGGTGCTGCTTCATCACCCTTACTTGTAGTTGGAGCTGGTTTCTCTGGTTCTTCCGGAAGTTCTTGGTGGAATGTCGTCATTTCGTAGAACTCTGGTTTGCCACCTTCCCAAACAAGTTTGACATCCAATAATGGAGACTTATCTCTGACAGCAAATGTTTGGAAGCTTGAGGTAATTTCACCTAGTTCTGACCAAGCATCTGCTTTATCTTCTTTCAGAGTACGAGCAAGCACACGAGCTTTCACTCCTTGAGGAAGACTTGAAACAAGTCGGATATGGTTAGCATCTGTCGGTTCTGACAAGTGGTAGACAAGCTCACCTTGTTCTTTCTCAGCCTTGTAGCTTGTCAAGACTTTACCATCAACAATATTAGTGTAAAGGTTGCCTTGGCTTTCACCGCTGTTTCCTTCTACCGTTGGGTCATTGATTGGTTTCACGAATTCACCATCATTGATCACCAACTCAGTGAAGCCTACAAAACGAGCATCATAGTCTGCTGTAAATAGAACACGGAGATAGTTAGCCTTAACTGGGCTTGAAAGTTCACCCTCGATATAGCGATTTCCTGGCATCTTAGAATCATGTGTCCAGCCATCTGTCAAGGAGTCATCACGTGTTTCATTAGCAAGGCCGTCACCAACTGTTACAACATCTGTCCAAGTCTTACCATCTTGACTGACTTGAATCTTACCATCACGGAGATAGTTTTGAGTGCCGTCTTGGATGTAAGCTCTAATCTTCTTAATGTCACGCTCGCTACCAAGTTTCAAGGTGATATGACCATCTTTACGAGCATAATCAGAAAACTCTACAAAGTTATTGTAAACACCATCGAACAACTGATCCAAATTCTTGATTTTGCGAACATCATTTCGACCGTATGTTGGGTGAATTCCCATTGATGTAGAATCAAGTGTCGTTGGTTGAACTTCTTTTGTCTTAACAAGTAGAGATGTTGCTGTCACTGCTTGTTCTTGATCAGTCTTATTAACTAGACGAACATAACGTACCAAGGACTTATCAGTCACTTGATCAGCTGGATACCATTCTTGGGCATTTGGAGAGTATTCCAAGTTGAGGGATGGATTTTCAATACCTAGTGCTTGAATGCTTTCAGCTTGGTGAAGACGATCAAGTTTCATACCCAAGTAACTATTAGCTGGAAGCTTAGTTCCGCTTGGAATTTGCAGGTCATAACGGCCTAGGCTGTCATAAACTGGAGTTGACTTCAAGCTTTCAACATTTGTATCAGTCAATTCGCTATTGCCTGCACGCGTTTCAACTGAGAAGTCAGCGATACGCCACCATAGGTTGATGTTCTTAGTATTGCGTACACGAACGTAGCGAGCTGAAATTGGAGTTTCGATTTCTTTTGTTTGTTCACCAGTCAAGCGATCCAATTCTTGCCATGAGCTACCATCTGCAGAATATTCAAGAACACCTTCTGCCAATTTATCTCCTGCTCCTTGAACAAGACGAACTTTAGTCACAGGTTTAACTTCACCCAAGTCAAGTTGTACCCAACCATTTACTGGAGTTGTGTCTGTTCTATCAGCATTTGCAAGCATGGCTTCAGTATTATCACGTCCGTCTGTAATCTGACCAACTGTTGTGTTGTACTTGTACATAAGATTTGGACTGATAGTCACAGTAGCTGACTGTTTAGCACGAGTAACTTCTACAGGGCGGTTAACAGCAATTTCTCGTACAGCAAACCAAGTATTATCACGATCTGAAGTCGCAATCATACGAACAGCTTTGGCGTTGATGTTGAGGTTTTCAAATTTAAGCAGTGGTTCATTACCAGTGTAGCTTGGTTCTGAAAGTGTTACCCACTCATCATTTTCATTGAGATATTCAACCTTAGCGTTGTTAAAGGTATCACGAGGATTTGCTTGAGTTCCCATTGCAAAGGTCAAGTTTTGAACTGGAACAGCCTTGTTAAATTTCAAACCAATGTAATCACCAGTCTTGATACTGTTTGGCGATTTGATCAATGCATGAGTTCCTAAATCACCATCAGTCACTTCAGCCAATCCACCTTCGACACCAGTACGGTTTGTGATAAAGGTACTAATGACTTGGTCAGGATGCAAGGCTTTTTGAACTTCTGTTGCAAGGATTTCACGAAGGCCAAGCAAGAATGGACGGATGTGTTGAACACCCAACTCAGCTCTTTCATCATGGTCTACATAGTGGAAGGTATAGGTTTGAGACTGTTCATAGAGTTTCAAGCCCTTATAGTAACTATCCCAAAGTTTTGCAGAATCGTTCTTTTCAATAGCTTCTGTACCATCAAGAAGAGCACTCAAGGCATCCATTTGGTCAATGGTATTATCCAACCAATAGTGGATTTGAGCACGCATCTTTTCATCACCAGATGCTTTATAAAGTTGTGCTGCAGCTTTTAGTTTAGCAAATTCTGCACGCAATTCTTGACGCTCTGCACTGACATCTTGACCAGCTTTCAACTTAGACATGAAGGCTGCCAATTTTGGTGCGAGTTCAACAGACTCTTCCAATTTCACAACACGACCATCCATGTTTTGGTTGATCATATGTTTACCAAGCTCGCGGAAGGCAACCGATGCTTCACTATCTGTAAACTTACCGTTTTCAACAAAGTTGAAGGCGATGTCATTTACTTTCTTAGCTTCTTCTTCAGACTTCCATTGTTTCCATGCATACTGAGCTGCAGAGAAGAGGGCAATCTTAGAAGGCTCAGATTGTTGCATTGGGTTCAACATGATACCTGAAAGGAGGCTTGGGTCCACATTTGGATGAAGGAATTTCTCACCGCCACCCAAAATCAAGTGTTGTTTAGAGTTATCTGTAACAGGCCAGTTTACCCATAGAGAAACTGGGCGGTAGGTCTTACCTCCTGCAGTCAGGTTATTCTTAAGGTTTGAAAGGAAGCTTTCAGATACTTCACCCCAAATCTTACCACCAGTAAGGGTCATAGAAGTTGAAGTTGGAAGATTTTCATTGAGTGATTTCAACTCATCTTCACGTCCATTACCCCAATATTGACCTGGAACGAAAATCATTTCCTTACGAAGACCAACATAAGTTGCTTGTTTTTCAGTCAACCAATCTGTCATGTCCTTCATTAAGCGGTTATAGCTATTGTAGCCACCAACTGGACTTGGAGCATCATCGGCTAGAATACCGAACTCACGGACACCGACATCCATCAATTGAGTGAATTTAGCTTTAATGGTTTCCAAATCTTGTTGGTAATCAGCATCGTTGCCAAAACGGATACGGTTGTTCATGAATGGGTGGATGGTCCACACATAACGAGTCTTGTTTTGGTTTCCGACACGTGCCAATTCACGAATTTCAGCTAATTTTTCTTCTGGATAAAGTTCACGCCATTTCTTGTTGTGGTATGGATCGTCTTTTGGTGCAAAGAAGTATTGAGTCAACTTCAAGTCACCACCATAGCGCATCAATTCAGCACGATCAGCATTGCTCCATGGATTTCCATAGTAACCTTCGATAAAACCACGATTCTTAATTTCAGCAAAATCTTCAACTGTTACGTTACGCAAGACAGGAGCTTCACTTTCATTAAGCATATGTTTAAGAGTCGTCAAACCATAGAAGACAGCATCTGTATCTTTACCGACGATAGAGATTGTATTGTTCTTGATTGACAAGGCATAGGCATCAATCTTATCAAAGAGTCCTTGAGAAATTCCAGACACTTCTTTTTCAGCCTGTGAATTTTGTCCATGAACACCAAGGTAGATATTTGTTGCACCTGCTACAGGTGTTTGGCTGCTTGTGTATGAAATTTGATGATCTTGTAGAACACTCTTCAAGCGGTTACGAGTATAGATATCTAACTGATCGCCCAT
Source organism: uncultured Streptococcus sp. (assembly GCA_963524795.1). Classification (GTDB taxonomy): domain Bacteria; phylum Bacillota; class Bacilli; order Lactobacillales; family Streptococcaceae; genus Streptococcus. The sequence continues at coordinate 11,243 of CAURIB010000025.1, read as the reverse complement.
AACAAGATTTACTTGTTTATGGAGTTTCGTAACACCTTCACCATAAGTTACTTTTTGTGGTGTTGGGAATACCTTATATTCTTTCTTGAGATAGTCTTGACTTTGTGCTGCTGCAGCAACTACGTCGTCACTAGCAGGTTTGCTAGCTACAAAGCTATCAGCGAGTTCAGTGGTACCATCACCCATTTCCTCAACTTTAGGTTTTTCTGGAGTGATAGGTTTCTCAGGAGTGACAGGTTTTTCTGGAGTAACTGGCTCTTCTGGCTTACTATCAGAAAGTGGCTTAAGAAGTTGAATCTCTGCTGCACTACCAAATCCACGCACACCTTCTAGAACTTTAAACTCTATCTTATCTGTTTCAATAGCCTCAAAGTTTACTGTTTTTTCTTTGGCATTATTTTCCCAAGTTCCAGAAGCAACTTTAACCATCTGACCATCTTTTTGAGCATAGATTTCGTAAGATGTCACGACACCATTGCCGCCACCTGAACGTGGAAGATAGGTCAGACCATTTACTTTTTCTGCTGCTTTCAAGTTCATTGCAACAGTGAAAGGAGCTTGATCTCCAAACCATTTTGAATGCCAGAAAGTATTCGGATCATTGTCGAAGGCTTTTTCTACTGGACCTTCAACATTGTTTCCTGGTAATTCTTGACTTGTTGCAGAAACTGTAAAATGATCATTTGGAATCAAACGTGGATTTACGAATGGTTCATTTGACAACTCAGCGCTATGCAAGATTCCTTTGAAGCCACCGATTGTTTCAAGAGGTAGAACCAAACTATTATGAGCAAAGCGAGGGTAAGCTGGATTTGCAATACGTTCAACTTTTTCACCATCTACATAAACTTCTGTTACTTGAGGTTTGGTTACAACAGAAATTTGATAACGTTTGTTCTTTTCAAGTTTTTTGTTAAATTGGATATGGAATTGTTCAAATTTATAAGCGAGGTAGCCATCCTTATCCGCAAGATAAAGTTGGTTGTCTCCGCTAGTTGAGAAGGTTTGTTGCCCATCACCAGTTACAGTGACATCCAATTTCAAGACATGACTCGGACCAACATCACCAACAAGTCCTTCGATAGTGCTATCTTTTTCGAAGTTCAAACCTGCTTCAGTCTTCTGTACTTTCTTTGCAAGATAATCTTTGACAGTCTCAGGATTAATCTTGAACAAATCTTCTTCAGCTACGGTCTTATCTGGATTAGATTGTGGTGCATAAACACTTGTTGGCAAGGTGCGCTCTGCAAAAGTTTTACCCGCACGATCAGATCCCCAAGTACGTTCTGCAGTAGTCTGCATACTCTTGAAGAAACGTTTAAAGATATCGTAAGAAGTAAGTCCAGTTTCGTGAAGGTCAATATTGTCATTCCATACAGCGTGACCACCACCGATAATGTTTGGATTAGATGCTTCTAATCGAGGTCCTCCACCTGTTGTAAAGTCATTTGGAGTCCAACGATTGTATTGACGCTCATAGCTTGCATAGTCTCCGTAACCACCTTGACTATTGCTTCCACTAGGAACACTATAGGTTGGAATATCTGTGATATTGATAATCTTAGCACCTTGAGCAATAGCATCAGCTGGACGTTGCCATCCGATACTCCAGATATCAACTTCTACATCTTTCCAATCAACTGGCGTTGCACCTGGTTTAGCACTAAGTGAACCCCAAATACGTGGTGTATAGCCTTTGCCTTTGATGTACTGAATCATATCATTGACATAGCGACGATAGCTTTCTCTACTGCCGTAGTACTCATCAGTTCCGATATGAACTGTTGAGACACCATGAAGTGGTGCATTTTCTCCATCGAGCAATTTATCATAGACTGATTTAACAAAAGCAAGAGTTTCTTCGTACTTATTATCCAAGTCCAACATAGCCACACGTTCTACATTGTGTTTACCTCTATAGTCACTAAGACTGCCTTTATACATAAGGTCTGGACGAACTTTAACAAAGGACAAAGCGTGACCTGGTGTGTCAATCTCAGGAACAAGGTTGATATGCAAAGCTTTAGCCAACTTGATGATCTGTTGCATTTCTTCCTTAGTATAATGCTCGTCTGATGTTAATTTTTCACCATTGTCACCAACAACATCTGTTTCTACACGGAAGCCAGTCTTAGCATTTTTTAGGACATAATCCAGTTCCTCTTGAGGAGTAAGATTTTTCCCTGCTAAATGATCTTTTAAGAAGATATAGTTGTCATTCAAGTGCAACTGCAAGTCGTTCATCTTGTAGTAGGCCATGTTAAGCATGATATCCACGAGAGTATCATAAGGAATAAACTTACGACCTGTATCTAGCATAAAGCCACGGTGACTAAAGCTTGGGAAATCACGGATTTCACCATTCTGTAGGTCTGTTTCTCCCATTTGAAGGAGAGTACGAGTTGCATAAAAGGCACCTGCGTTGGTCGCTGCTTCTACAGTAATAACACCATCTTTTACAGTGATACCATAGCCTTCTTTACCATAACCCTTATCTTCAACCTTTTTAAATTCAATCCGTTTTTGAGCTGTTTGATCACCTGTAGCGATTTCTAGTCCACGACTTTCAAGGTCAGTTTGATAGAATTTAGCTTCTTGACCAAATCCAGAATCTCCGACAGAAATAACCGTATCAGAAGTTATAGAAGTTTTACCTTCAGTTCCATACCACTGTTGAACTGCTGGTGCAACAGCTGGTTTGGTTCCAACACCTTCGTCTGCATGTAACCCTTTAATAAGGACTTCAAATTCTTTTGTGAAGGTATGAGTATCCTTGATTTGTTGGACCATTACCTTAACAGTTTGATCTGTTAAGGGTTTGTAGATTTTGTTATTAAGATCAACAACTCCCTGTTTGTTGCTACCAATCAAGCTAACTTTTCCTGGCAAGTTCGGTAAAACAAGTGACTTACCGTCTTCGGCAACTGTTAGTTCTGTAACTTGGCGAATGTCTGTCGGTTTGCTGGCATCAGGGATATTTGAATAAGCGCGAATCTCTTGGATACCAACATTTTTCCAGTTCATAGTACCAGCTTGATAGTCTGTGATTTCAAGTTTAAGGTACTTAGCATGGATAGCTTCTTTTAAGTCAACCTTTTCATCAAGTACAGGTGTTCCTGTTCTTTGATGAGCCAACTTCCATTCTTTGTTACCTGAACCATTTACATCATCTTGCCCAGCGTAGTAGAGATTCCAAGATTTGATATTTGGATCGTTTTGTTGACCACGAAGACGGCGATCCCAATCAATTTCCACATGCTTAATTACAGTTGTCTTTTCAAGTGTAAATTCGATTGTTGGTTTCTCAACGTTTTGATCAGTAGCCCAACGAGTATCAGGTTTGCCATCAATTGCCTTTTCTGCTGTAAATGGTGTGTTGGCTTCATGGTTTGAAGCTGTTGCAGTCGCCTTTTCTAGATGATTGACATCTGGTGTTTCAACTAAATCCTTAGCAACTGGTTTTGTTTCAGCTTGGGGAGCAACTGTCGGAGTTTCTACTTCTTTCTTCGGAGTTTCTTCTACATTTGGCTGAGTTGCCACCTCAGTGGCTTTATTTTCGATGGCACCAGCATTTGCTTCAGCTTTATCAATAGCTGATGCTAAATCTGCTGGTAACTTTTCCAGTGGTTGGACCTGTGTTACTGCTCCCTCAGTTTCTACAGGAACTTCTTTTTCTGCTGCTTGAACCATTCCGGCACCAAAGATACTGGCACCAATCATGACAGAAGCTGCACCAATCGTAAATTTACGAATACTGTAATGACACCGTTTCTCAAATAAGTGTTTTCCCATTTTTCTCCTGTTTCCTTTCATACGCTTCAAGAGTAAGCGTTCTCATTCCCCTTTAGAAAAAGAAGAGGACCTAGAGGTCCTCTCCGGGTTTTGTTTTTCTCCACTACAATAAGTAAGGAGTTCGAGCCATCGTTAGACGAAAACTCTCTTATATTTTAATCTTCTTTTCTTTTGACAGCTAAGAGTGCTGCTGAAACTGCCATGCTAACACTTGCGATGAAGAGAGCTGTTTCAGAATTATGTTCACCCGTATTTGGAAGAGCATTTGAATTTACCTCTTTAGATGTATCTTTATTCTCTACTGAAAGTTTTGAATCTTCTCGATACTCTGGTTTTTCCACTACAGGCGCAGGTTGGTTACCTACTGTACCAATTTGGCCTTTGTATTCTGGAACTTCATGGATTGCGCCATCACTTCCATTCACACCGCCGGTAAACTCTGGTACTTCATGAACCGTTGCTTCAGCTCCATTTACACCACCTGTAAATTCTGGTGCTTGGCTCACAGTTGCTTCTGCTGCGTTAACTCCACCCTTGAATTCTGGAACTTCGTTTACAGCTACTTCTTCTCCTGCCGTTCCAACTAGTCCTTTATACTCTGGAACTTCTACAACTGGCGCTGCTTCATCGCCTGCTGTGCCAACTACTCCTGTATACTCTGGAAGCTCTACAACTGGAGCTACTTCATCGCCTACTGTACCAACTACTCCTGTGTATTCTGGAAGTTCTACAACTGGAGCTGGCTCATCGCCTGCTGTGCCAACTACTCCTGTGTATTCTGGAAGCTCTACAACTGGAGCTGGCTCATCGCCTGCTGTACCAATCGGATCTGTGTATTCTGGAACTTCTACAACTGGTGCTGCTTCGTCACCCTTGCTTGATGTTGGAGTTTCTGGTTTAGGATCTGGAGTTGGCTCTGGATCTGGAGTTGGTTTAGGATCTGGAGTTGGTTCTGGGTTCGGAGTTGGCTCTGGATCTGGAGTTGGCTGTGGATCTGGTGTCGGTTCTGGATCTGGAGTTGGAGTAGGTGTTTCATCTTTTAATTGATCGAGATAATCTGCAAAGTATTTAAGCATTCTATTAGTCAATAGGTGATTATCAGTTGCGTATTTCATGCTAGCAACAACACCTGCCACTTCTTCTTGATTGCTCTTATTAGTCAATTTTTGAGCTTTAGCCAAGGCTGCTTCATAGGCTGCTGTATCAAGGCCTGCTTCAGCAATTTGTGGACGAGGGAAGATCAATTCTGCAGCTGATTGATATTGGTTACCACCATCTCCGTAAGTTCTTGTTCCTGTTAGGACAATCTTCTTAGCTTTGATAGTTTTACCGAAGTCGATATCTTTTGGTTTATTGTTGTCAGCCCAATTAGTTGCATTGAAGGTATGTTCCTTACCTGTTTCATCAGTTACTACAAGAGTAACATCTCTCAAGTTACCATTTGAACCAGAACCACGTGGTACATAGCGGAAGCCTGTAATTTCAGTTGGTTCTTTCAAGACCATGGTTGCTGGCTTGCCAACATCTCCTCCGCTCCATGATGTATGCCATAGGCTAGACAAGTTACCATCAAAGGCGTTTTCAATACCTTCACCATCCTGAGCAGGAGCTGAAAGACTTGCAAAGTCATCTGCTACAAGAGCTACTTTCTTCAAGACTAAAGCGTCTTTCAAAGCATTAACCTTAGCGATTTCTGCTTTAGCTTCTTCTACACTGATGTCATCGTCTGCTTGACTGAGGTTGAAGACTGCTTCTTTCAAAGCATCCATAGATTCTTGGGTGTAATTAGTCATGGCTACAGTTGGAAGATAGTTTTTGACTGCATTTTCCGTCATCATCTTACCAGTCAAGACAATCTCTTCGATTTGAAGTCTATCCATGATGAAGTCATTGTAACCACGGAAGTTAGCATTACCACCAGAATCTCCACGAGTATTACTTGCGTTACCTGTAGAGTAGATACCTACCCAAGTATCGCCAGTTTCAGCACCTGTCACAAGGAAGGTTGCTCGTTTCGCTTTCTTAGAATCTGTCCATGAATTTGGTAATTCATGCATTTCGAGATCGCTTGCTTGGCTACCACGACGGCCAGATTGGAATTCTCCCTTACCTACAACAAATGCGTAAGTATTATCTGATCCAGCTTCGTAGTCAAATGTGATACGGTAGGTCTTACCTGCTTCAAAGCGGAAGTTTTGTGGAATTGTTTGGTAAACCAAGTTACGACGGCTAACGAGACCGTTTGTCTTAAGTGACCAAGTTCCTTCGATAACGTCGTCAACTTTCTTGCCATTCCAATCACGTTGTGTGTATGGACCATGTTTTTCAGACAAGTGAGTACGGTTATCTTCAACACCTTCGATTCCACCGATGACAAATGGGAAGATACCTTGTCCGACATTTTCAAAGTCTTGTTTGAAGACGCCTTTTGCAGTATCATGACCATCACCGTACATGTTTGAATCATTTTCGAAAGTACGGATTTCATCGAAGTAAGTTGCTTCATCTCCTGCTTCACGACTCAAGGTCAAGGTTACATTTGATACATCTGAACCTGTTGTGAAGAAGGCATACATATTTTGGAAGTAACTTGTATCATTAACAGTTGCGTTGTCACGACGTGTGTTATGAGCGTATGCTTTAACATAGTTAAGAGCGAGTGACTTGTTAGTGTAGTTGGTCACTTCTTTCTCACCAGTGTTAACAGTAATGCTTGCTTTAGCATCACTACGGTTATCAACACCGACATAGACAGCATATTTAGTATTTGGTTTCAAGCCAGTCAATTTTTGAGTGAGACTAACTTTTTCTTTATTGCCTTGGATGCGGAGCATTTGGTTGGCACCTTGAGATTTAACAACTGTCGCTTTAGAAGCATCACCTTCAATCTTCCAATGATCTAAAGATTCACTGTTAAATCCTTGGTCATAGATGTGCATTCCTTCACTCCATGCCATTTCAGGATTTATTTGTTTAGAACGATAAAGAACATAAGGTTGATTTGCTAGAAGGTCAAGTGTAATCTTACCATCTTTGACAGCCACTTCTTGTTCTTCAGTCTTACCTTGGTCTGTTAGTTTGTAAAGGTAAACTTTGCCGTTTGCCCAGTCGCTAGGAAGTGTCCAAGTTGTTGCACCTTTTTCAGTATTGAAGTAGTACATCTTTTCTTTGTCGCCAGTTAGCTTGTTACCATTTGCATCCCAATTCCAAGGTGTCAAGTAGGCTGAACCATCTTGAATGACACGACCGTTGAGAGTAACTGTGCGTTCACGGTATTGTGGGCTATTAACATCATTCGATTTACGAGTAACAACTACCTTGTTGTTTTCCTCGTCGACCAATTCAACCTTCATTTCAGGTGTCCACTTATAAGTACCACCATTGTCAGTCATGGTTACTGGTTTACCATCTTCCCATTTGCTAACAGTGAAGTGTTGGAAGTATTTAGTCATAACATCGTGGGCAAACAAGTTGGTTACATAACCATTGTAATCACTACGACCTTGCCAGCCTTCGAAGTCTTTCATGCTATATCCGCCTAGAAGTGGGTAGTTTGCCGCACCTCCGTAACTTCTGTAATCACCAACCCAGGCATCTTTTTGGTGGTTACGGATAAAGCGAGTGATGGCACTGTTGATACCTTTATTGGTATAACCACCATAAGTCAAGTCAGCTGCCCAGTGATGGAAGGTAGAGTCATACTCACCACCATGGCCCCACTCAATTGCAAAGCGCCAACCTTGTTTGTTGATTTCTTTCGCAAGAACGTGAGTTGCCCAAGCACCGTTGTCACCTGATTGACCGTTACCCCAAACGTCGACATAAACGAAGTCTAAACCTTCACCCAATTCTTTCTTCAATTCTTCCCAACGTGCTAAACGTCCATGAGCCAAGTCATAGGCCGCATCAATGTTAATACCTTGGTCTAACCAGTTCCAACCGTAGCTATAGCTACCGTCAGCGTTTTTACGAAGGATTTTTTCATTGAAGTATTTTGATTCAGGATAAGTTTCTGAAGCGTTAACGTGGATACCGAGGTGAGCACCATATTTCTTAGCTTTCTCAATAAGAGTCTTAAAGTCTTCAACACCACCGATACGTTTACCGATATCTGCGTAGTTCAAGTGACCTGAGTCATGTCCTTCACTACCGTAACCTTTAAGGAGGACACCCTGACCAAGACCATCTGTGTGGAGGTTAATCTTCTTGATACCATCCAAGGTCATAAGGAATGGGTTTTGTGCTTGTGAACCAAAGTTCATGGCGATACGATAGGCTGTAATATTTTTAACTTTTTCCCAACCTTGAGGGTTATTCATGATACTACGATAAGCAATGGCACCATCTTGCCAGTCTACTTTATTATCAGCATTGGCATCTTCTGTGATAACAACTTTAGCACTTGGAAGTTCCTTGGTATATGCTGGGAAGACAATACCATTGTGAGCTTTTTCCCACTGCCATTCAGAACTATGGATTTCAACGTAGTTGGCATTACCAATAGTATTCTTGTACGCTGTCAAACGTGTCCAGTCGTAAGAACCACCACCGTAGCTGTTTTGTGAGTTGCTCCATACACCTGCTGCAAGCTTGTCTGTTGAAACAAATCCATACATGTAACCTTTGGCCAATTCTTTCATTGGATTGGTTACTTCGATATGGTCATCACCACTGACGTGGGTATTGTTTGACATGGTTGCCCCATCAAACTTAGCTCCTGCTTGGTCGCTTGAAACAGATACCAAGGCATTTCCTAGGAAGCTGATTGAAGAAAGCAGTTTACGTTCATCATCAATCTTTTGTCCTGGTGTTACTTGGTTATGGTTCACAATCTTAGTCACATCAAAGTGAAGTTGATTGTCCACTACTTGCAAACGAACTGTCATATCTGCATTGATGAGGTTTTCCTCATCACGGAGTTTCATTTCATACTCGGCAGTTGTTGCATTTACTTTTTTATAGGTAACTTCAGGAGTTACGGCATGCTTATTGATGAGGACTTTGTTTATTTGTTGAACTTGACCTGGAAGCTTGTTGCCATTGAGGACGTATTCTTTAATACGTGGGAAGGCTTGGTCAATGACTGCTTTCAATACTGTAGATTCAATAGTGTCATATTTAACTTTGCTATCGTCTACTGTATCACCTTTTTCTTTTTCAGCAGTCTCTTGGTTGTTTTTCACGCCTTCTTGATCATCTGTTTTAACGTTTACAATAGTTCTCTCGCTACCATAGCTTCCAGCCTTAAGAACGATTTTCTTCTCATCTTTGAGTTTGTCATTAACTGCAGATGGCAAGGTAAAGGTGTCGAAGAGTTTGACATCATTATTTGTTGCGTTAAGTTGTCCATCTGATTTGAGGCTGATCGTCAAGTGGTTGACAGAGCCATTTACTGGAGCTGCAACACGACCACCTTGGTACCAAAGTCCACTACCGTTTGTCTTGTATTCCCAGAACCAACCGCCTTGGTCATACCCTACAAAAACGTTGTTATCGGTATCTTTAAATTTCATAAAGACACCAAAGCGTGATTTACCTGTTTCAGACTCTTCTTTGAAGGTCAAATCAACTGTAGCATTTCCATTTTCATCAACAGTCAAACCTTCTTTTTCAAACAAGGCTGGTTTTTTACCATTGTCATTTTGAGCAGTTGACGCTAGTTGGTTGTAACGAACTCCATTTTCTTCACGAATCGTTACAGTTCCCTGTTGTTCTTTATTTTCAACAGTTTTCCATTCTGGAGTCACCTCTTTTGATTCAGCCGGTTTAGTTTCAGCCGGTTTAGTTTCAGCTGGTTTGTTCTCAGCTGGTTTGTTCTCAGCTGGTTTGTTCTCAGCTGGTTTGTTTTCTGCAGGTTTGTTCTCAGCTGGTTTTTCTTCTTTTGGCTTATCTTCTTTTGGTTTCTCTTCCTTGTCTTCAACTTGTTTATCAAGTGCATCTAGACCTGCTGGTTTTGTTGTTTCAATACCCTTGATATAGTTTTGAATCCATTCAAGCTGCGCTGGTGAGAAGAGAATCCCTCCACTGCGGCTTCCAACAACACCATTTTGGTGGATACCGATCAATTTTCCATTTTCATCGAAAATACCGCCACCACTTGCACCTGGTTCGCTTCCTTGATAGCTGATGCCACGAACACCTTCACCATGATTATTGATATCTTCAACTGTCGTATTGAGGATTGGAGAAAGTTTCCCAGTTGGATAACCAAACACGTGTACCTTATCTCCAACCTTAGTAGTTGCAGGTTTGTCAGTCACTTCAACAGGAGCGTTTGCAAGAGGAGAACGAAGCTTAACGATGGCCAAGTCATTTTTATAACCTTTTAGGAATCCTTCACGGTCCCAGTGCTTAACATCATTCTTACTGAATTTAACATCAGGTGCTCCTTCGTAAGAAACTGAATAAACATCGCCATCACTTTCAATATTATCAGCTACCTTACGATTGTTTCCGTCTGGAACATCTTTGATAAAGTTATGAGAAACAGATAAAACTAGATTTTCACCGATGACGATACCGCTACCAACACCAGCTGCACTTTGAATTTTTACTGTTGCTCCATAGTTTAATTCACCATTTTTTGTTTTAGCGACATCTTCTGGAACTAAACTTTTATCTTCTTTTGCTAAATCATCTTTTGAGGTAGAATGTCCACTATCTTCAGCCTTATCGAGTTTTTCGCGTAAATCTTTAGGAAGTTCATTTTCAGTTGCTGAAGTTGCTGCAGCTTCTTTTTCTTTCTCCAGTAATTCTTCCTCAGTTTTTGGTCCTTCGGTAACTTCTGGAGACCCTTGATTTTCTCCAGGTTTCGGTGCTTCAAAATCACGTCCATCATCTTTTTTTGCGTTAGCAAGAGCTGCAGTCAAATCTGCTGGCATATTTGCTGTTGAACCTGTTTGCGGAGAATCTGCAAGAACAGTGCTAGTTCCAAAGAAAGCTGCACCAATCATGACAGAAGCAACCCCTAATGAAAATTTCCGAATACTATATTTGCAACGTTTTTCAAATAATCTTTTATCCATCGGTTTTTTGTTCCTTTCAGTTTACAAAGTAAGCGTTTGCATTTTTGTTTAAAAAAATATCCTCCTCAATTTTTTAACGCCACTAGATAAACATATAATTTTTTCTATACCAATTTAATATATCAAAAACAGTTTAAAAAATCAATACTTTAACAGGTAAAACTAGTAAAAGTATAATCCAATTTCCTGACTATTCTGAATAGAATTTCAGAAGGCCTTATTTCTAGCCATTTCGTCACAAAAAAGAAACTTCATCAGAAAAGTTAAACTAACTTCGTCTAACTTTTCAATAAAGTTTCCATGCATTTTTATACTGTTTTTACGTTTTTTATTGTTGTAAAACTTTTCGTGGTTTGGTTCCTTCTGCAGGTCCAATAACTCCAGCCATCTCTAATTCTTCCATCAAGCGAGTTGCTCGGTTAAAAC
>CAURIB010000024.1:0-16222 GCA_963524795.1 uncultured Streptococcus sp. | reverse complement strand
AGAAAGACTTGGAAACTGCAAAAGAATCTCCAGCTCTTGGATTCATCTTTAACACTGACAGCGTGAAATCTGAAATTTCAGCTATCACTAACACTATGCAACAATTCGATACAGCTATCAACACTGGTACTGTAGACCCAGAAAAAGCTATTCCAGAATTGATGGAAAAACTTAAATCTGAAGGTGCTTACCAAAAAGTATTGGATGAAATGCAAAAACAATACGATGAATTCTTGAAAAACAAATAATCTCAAGAACAATTGATTTCGTGTATTCATTCCTAAAAGATGCGATCACTGCCTTGTCTGGATATTTCCAGACGGGGTGGTGATTCTTTTTAGAGCAAATACATATAATTATCTGTATTTAAAATCAGATATTTACTCTTACATATAAGTTGGGACACAGACATATGAAAAAATTCCATCTACTCTTTAAAATCAGTGCAATCTTATCTTACTTATTTTTCGTATATGGACTCTCTCAGCTAACACTTGTGGTCCAAAACTACTGGCAATTTTCTTCTCAGATTGGGAATTTTTTCTGGATTAAAAATCTTGTCAGTCTAGTCTTCATCGGACTGATGGTATGGATATTAGTCAAGACAGGTCATGGATATCTTTTTGTTATTCCTAAGAAAAAATGGCTGTGGTATACAGTGCTGACAATTCTCGTAGCTGTGCTTCATATAACATTTAATTTCCAAACGGCTAGACATGTTCAGTCTACCTATGAAGGTTGGGCTGTGTTAATCGGTTATAGTGAGACAAATTTTGCCGAGTTGGGACTCTACCTGTCCTTATTTTTTCTAGGGCCTCTGATGGAAGAGTTGATTTATAGAGGATTGCTCCAACATGCCTTCTTTAAAGATTCGAAATTTGGGCTTGACCTGATTCTTCCTTCGGTTTTATTTGCTCTTCCTCACTTTACAAGTTTTCCCAGTGTACTAGATATTCTTGTTTTTGCGACGTTTGGAATCCTTTATGCGGGTCTAACTCGTTATACCAAGAGTATCTATCCTGGCTATGCAGTCCATGTGATTAATAATATTGTAGCAACCTTGCCATTTTTGTTAACTTTTCTTCACCGAATATTTAGTTGAAACAAGATCTGAAAATGGTCTTGTTTTTAATTTTCAGTCAAATAAATTGCATTCGCTTTCTTGGGGGAGTATACTGGTATAGTTGAATTAAAAATTCTGATAATTTAATCTTAGAAAAGAGAATCAATCTTATGTCAAAAGATATTCGAGTTTTACTTTACTATAAATATGTTCCCATCGAAAACGCGGAACAATTTGCTGCAGACCACTTGGCTTTCTGTAAGTCTATCGGGCTCAAGGGCCGTATCCTAGTGGCTGACGAAGGAATCAACGGAACTGTTTCTGGAGACTACGAAACAACGCAAAAATACATGGACTACGTTCATAGCCTTCCAGGTATGGAAGACCTCTGGTTCAAGACTGACGAGGAAAGTGAGCAAGCCTTCAAGAAGATGTTTGTTCGCTATAAAAAGGAAATCGTCCACCTTGGTTTAGAGGATGATAACTTTGACAACGACATCGACCCACTTGAAACAACAGGTGCTTACTTGTCTCCAAAAGAATTCAAAGAAGCCCTTCTTGACGAAGATACAGTTGTCCTTGACACACGTAACGATTACGAGTACGATCTTGGTCACTTCCGCGGAGCTATCCGTCCAGACATCCGCAACTTCCGTGAATTACCACAATGGGTCCGTGATAACAAGGAAAAATTCATGGACAAACGTGTCGTTGTTTACTGTACAGGTGGAGTCCGCTGTGAGAAATTCTCTGGTTGGATGGTTCGTGAAGGCTACAAAGATGTCGGTCAATTGCATGGAGGAATCGCCACTTACGGTAAAGACCCAGAAGTTCAAGGGGAACTTTGGGATGGGAAAATGTACGTTTTTGATGAACGTATTGCAGTCGATGTCAACCATGTCAATCCAACCATTGTAGGGAAAGATTGGTTTGATGGAACACCATGTGAACGCTATGTCAACTGTGGAAATCCATTCTGTAACCGCCGTATCTTGGCATCAGAAGACAACGAAGACAAATATCTTCGTGGTTGCTCACACGAGTGTCGTGTTCACCCACGTAATCGCTATGTTTTAGAATATGAATTGACACAAGATCAAGTCATCGAGCGTCTAGCAGAAATTGGTGAGAGCCTAGATCATTCTGAAGTTGTATAATAAACATTAACAGTCCTAAAGGGCTGTTTTTCTATGCTTTTGACTAAAAAATCTTAAATTTGTTTCTGCATCTTTCAGGAAAATGGTGTATACTATATGTAAACGATTTCAAAGGAGACCATTATGGTGAAGACATTTTTTATTCCAAATAAACAAAGTATTTTAGGACAACAGGAGATTCTTACAGCTAAATCAATTTTAGGCTTAGTAGAAGGCCTAGAGTCGCATAGTTATGATGCTGTCTACCTCCGTCAACCTCTCAATCGTCTTGAGTATATCGAGTGTGGTATCGTAGGTAAGTCTCAATTTCTCTTTAAAGTTCGTTATGTAGATGCTCAAAAAGGCTATCAGGTAGTCATTCCTGATTTTATCACAAGAGCTGACTGGGAGATTGTAGAAGACCTCTTGCGGGCTTTGTCTAGCAAGGTTGGTGAAGCAGTTGAAGGCTTGGCAGACTTTGATTTGAAAAACTATTTCCAAGAAACGGTTAAGAACTATCTAGCTGATAAGGCTGCTCGTTTAGGTTTCTGTCAGGGTATTCTATCAACTATTTACTTTGATAAGAAGGATTTGGAAAGTTTCTTAGGAGAAGATGGCTTGGCACGTTTTGAAGAGTTGGTCAAGAAAGTTCAAGGTTCTGATGCCTATCCTTCCAGTGCTAAATTCTATCCAGATGGTGAAGGTAAGGTTCATGGGGTCTACCACCTAGCTCAGGGTGTAAAAACCATTTTGCCAAAAGAACCGGTGATTCCAGCTCCTTACGTTGAGCAATTGGTAGGCAAGGAACTTGTTTGGGAGATTGACTTGGTGAAAATATCTAGAGATGGTTCTAAGCCTGAAAACTATGAAGCAGTAGCCAGATTAGATTACAAAGCCTTCTTAGAAGCTCTTCCAAAAGAACTTTATCAGGACTTAGATGCTAACCAAGTAGAGGTAGGACCAGTTTCAGGAGAAGATTTTGAGAACTTAGTAAAAGGTAACTAGAGGCATATATGAAAGATACTAGTTTTAAATAATGTGATAAGGCAGATCGTTTGGTCTGCTTTTTGTGTACACAAAAAATCCTGTCAGAGTGACAGGATTTTATCTTACATAAAAGCAAGGATTCGGAGATAGTCAGAAACCAGTGCCATTTCTGCTAGGAAGAAGAGAAATAGGACGCTTCCGTTGACGAGGACTGCGAAGAGAAGACGGTAGAAAGGATCAGTTTTACTATCCTTACTAGGTCTTGAGATGATGTAGAGGTTGCCAAGTAGAATCATACCAATACTAATGAGACAGAGAAGAGCTGCAAAGCGTAGGCCATTAAAGAAGGCAAAGAAGCTAGCAACGCCTGTCAGTAGGATAGGAAGGGCGAAGATCCTGCCATACTCTTGAAAGGCTCTTTCCAATGTCCAATCGCTGTCCTGATCGACAAAACGTTTGACTACGAATCCACCCATGAGGATTGAAAAGAAGAAGAGGCTTGTCGCTACTAAGATAGAGAAGATAGAGAAGATAGAAAAGAGATTGAGAGATGGGAATTGTTCCACGAAGTTGGAGTTGGCATCGATACTTGCCATGCGGCCGTAGTAGCTATGTTTGGCATGGTAAACAGTAAAGAGGAAACTCGTAGTAGAAAAGATAGTTAGGAGTGCAAAGGCATTATAACTATGTTTTTTATCTGTATCAAAACGAGCTGTCGGCTCTTTCAGAGCACCTAGTAGCCAAGTCCAAAAATCAGCCAATTCTTCTTTGAAGATTGCAGTTTTTGTAGGGACAGAATCTGGGACAAATGGACTTTCCAAAGATTTGCTAGGCTGAGGTGCTTTCTTAACTGTTTTTTCTGCTTGGTCTGTCTTTGTTGCCAGTTCTTCTTGTTCTTCAGTCTCTACAGGTTCTTCTGACTTATCTGTTTTTGTTGCCAGTTCTTCTTCAGCTTCTTGTTCAGCCTCTACTTTTTCTAGATCAGCATCCTGTTCTTCTGGCTTGTCTTGAGGGTTTTCCTCAACTACTGGCAACTCTTCTTTCTCTTTTAGTTCTTCCTCGGGAATGACTGGGTCAGATAGGTTATCTTTTTTCTCATTGTTGGCTGTTTTCTCGAAATCAGCACTTTCGAACCATTCTTGAGTCATGATGGGACCTCCTTTTTGATTAGTAACTTTTTATTCATGATGTCTATAAGAAGGCGAGCGAACATCCTCTTTTGGTAGATTGATGTCTTGACCAGCTTTTGCGACAAGTAAATCTTGTGTATCTTTTTTCTCTGATTTGTAAGGATTAGAGAACTCTTCATCTTCCATGTTTTCCTCGTTTGGATTATATCCTTCCCTACTACGATGATAGATGGAACCATGGTCAGAAGAAAGTTCTACATTAATCCTCTCAAGTTCTTTTTTAGCTAGTTTGATGACCATATCTTTTTCTGACTCTAGCTCTACCTTACCATGTACTTGAATATCCTCAGCAGAGATATGTTCATGATCTGCTTGGATGCGGCTATCTGTTAAACTGGTTTCAAATACATTGACAATGCCAGTTGTGATCAGTTGGCTATTTTTAATCTCGCTATCAGTGATACGAAGAAGATAGCCATTTGACAGAATCTTGGCATTGCTGAGTTTTGCATTGGCAATTGAAAGGATACGATGGTTTACCTGGGCAGTTAGATTTTTTAATTCTCTTTCTCTTGGTAATGAGAGAACAACTTCATCATTGCGGCTAGAAATTCCGCTTGCGATAAAGAGGATACCTTCGATACTAGAACCTATAGAGCGACGTGTAGTTGATTTGGTATCAGTTATTTCAAGACTTTTCTCTTTGATAGAGTGTTGAAGATTTTCTTTTTCAGAGATGGTCGGGTGATACTGAAGGTGAATCTTATCATCGTTTGACTCCGTAATGACGAGCGAATGTTCTTTCAGTGAGATGTTAAGGTTTTCGATATCTTGATCAAAAACGAGTTCTTCCATTCGACTTTCAAATACTGGATTTTGAGACATTGCAAGGAGGCTTCTGACTCCGTCTGTTTGGATGCCGATGATCATCATGGAAAAACCGATGATACTGGTAACAACACCAAAGATAAGAAATCCTTTTGTCCATTTACGCATGTCTTTCACCTCTCTTTCCTCTATTAAGAATCCATTGGATAAGTCGAAGGACTAGTAATCCAAAGAAACGTGCTACATAGGAAGTCGCTAGTAAGACTAGAGACGAAGCTCCGATCGCTAGTAAACCTCCACCAAAAATCAGTATAAAAGCAGATGTCGATTCAGCCAGAACGTAGAAGCTTTCAAATAGGAGAACGCCTCCTAGGATTAGTCCAGCTACTGATACAGCAAAGAAGGCTATAAGTACGCTGACAGCAGCGATAAAAATCCCGATGATAGCCATGAGAAGAGCAATTCCGACTGGAATTCCGATAGGAGCTGCAAGAAGGGCTAGTAGAGCGATGCGTAAAATATGGCGGTCGTTCTTACTGGAATTTTCTTCGTTAATTTTCTTATCAAGAAGTGTAGTCAGGACATCATGGGCAGCTTCTTTTGGACTTCCCAGGCTAGCGATAAGCTCCTCCTCACCTTCTGGACCCGCATCATCAAAGAGTTCTTTGAAGTAATCCATGGCTTCAATGCGATCAGATTGAGGAAGCTTCATCAGATAGGCTTCAAGCTGATTCAAATATTCAGTTCTTGTCATGGCGAATGCTCCCTTCTATGATGCCATTGATAGTGTCAGTGTAGAGTGTCCACTCTTCTCTGAGTACAAATAGTTGCTCCTCCCCAATCTCTGTCAAGGAGTAGTACTTTCGCATCCGACCTTGGTATTCGCGAGAGTATGTAGTCAGATAGCGGTTGGTATCCAGTTTTTTCAAGATGGGGTAGAGGGTAGATTCCTTGATTTTGGCAATGAGTTTAATGGTTTGGCTAATCTCATAACCATAGGAATCCCCTTGTTCTAGGATGGCCAAGATGAGAAATTCAATCAAAGCCGCTGATGTTGGAAAATACATGGGGCACCTCCTTTTTTAGTATGTAAAAATTTTATATATAATTATTCTACACATACATCATACATCTATTTGTAAGCCCTGTCAAGCAATATGTGTAAAATTTTTATATATAAAAAATCTCCTAGTAAAAACTAGAAGATTGGAGGATTTTCTCAGTAGTTAGGTCGCAGAAATTTACATTTTAAAGATAAACTAGAATCATGATTTATAATCTAGAATATTGTCTCTTATGCCATCTAGTAAAGGGATAAACCCTGTAAAATCAAATTTCGTATAATTCTTCAGAACATACTTTGAAAGGATATCTTTTCCATAGTAATTTTGCCCCCCTTTTTTATGAAATGTCTTCCTTTTTAAAATAGGTGCCGTGTTTTTAGACGATGAAAATAATAAATCTTCAATATCAGAGGAGTTACCGTTATTCATGTGAGGCATTAAAGGTGTCGCCATGATATACAAACTATCTTTCTTTGTAATCTTATAAAAAGATGTACCTCTAACTTGACCAAGATTATTGCTACTAACATTTAAATCTGTAGCATGATTAAAAAATTTAAAAAGAGGATTACCTGATGGCTCATTATCAAATAAAAATATAGTTGGATTTTTTGGTTCTCTTGAAGTTAAATGGGAAAAAAACTCCATATAATTAGGATATAGTTCCTTATAGATTTTCTTTCCATCATTTTTTGTAGGAAATTTTTGATTAAAAAAATTTGCGGGTATTTGATTAGAAAAATAATTATACCAATACTTGAAACCTTCTCCACCTTCTGGGATATTAAACAGGTATTCCACAGTATTACTACGATTTAGAAATTCAATTTTAAATATAAAATCATCACCATCTTTTTCAATAAGTTCTGGATAATTCCTATATAGCCTTTTTAAGGCTGCTTTAATATATAGAGGATCTGTCTTCCCTTCTGTAACAATCATAGGTCTATCATTCCCAAAAAAATATCTATAAAATAAAAATTTTTTATATTCTTTTTCTTTAGAATTAAATAAGCACATATAAACTTCTTTTTCATTTTCTGAGATACTATAGAACTCTTCAGGTAAATTATAAGTATTATGTTTTTTATTATAGAATAATTCTTTTCGTAAATCTTTATTATAAAAGATATACTTCCAATAATATTTTGATTCAGATTTTTTTGATGAATTTCTCCCTAATAAATATTTTTGCGAATCTAGATTATTTTGTATCAGGGCTTTTTTATAAAGTAGGTAGTTGTTGTATTGATCTATTTGAAAAATAAAAGCAAATCGTCCCGTTAATTGATTCAGCGTTCCTAGTTCTTTATCTATTTCAAAAGCGCCATCTTTGTATAATTGAAAAGCCATTGCACGAGTATTTTTTATGTACTCTCTTTTAACATTTATCTTTTTGTTAACAACTAGTCCAGTAACTTCTTGACGTTGCATGTTATTACTCAATCGTGTTTTTTTAGGATTGATTTCGAAACCAGATGAGACAATCAACTCCTCTAATTCAGCTAAAAAGTTTTCTAACTCTTTACTTGCTCTCAATTTATTAGAGTTTAATTCACGGTTTGTCGAAAAAGTCATATCATCTGCATATCTAGAGTAAGTAAAACGATATTTTTTAGCAATTTTGACAATCCGATAATCTAAAATTCTAGTAATTAAATTTGTGATGATGGGAGAAGACGGTGCTCCTTGTGGTAACTTACCTTGATAGCATGCAATTTGTGCAATTACTGTAGCAATTTCTGGTGAAACATCAAAATCTCTATCTTTTATAAAGAAGCCTCTTACTCTTCCAAAATTAAAAGAATCAAAAAAGTTTTTCAAGTCAATGTTCAGAATGTATTTCTTGTTTCGATGCATCTGAGAGTTAGTAATAATGCTTTTCCCCTTTTCAAAAGCGTGAGACAGAACAGGTGTTTTAAAGTTCTTATCCTTAGATTTAGATTCTATGCTTTCAAGGTAACATTCCCACAAAACATTAGACAATTTTTTCTGAAGGAACTTCAACTCTTTTCGGGGAGCATGTATAACTCTTTCTCCACCATTCTTTTTAGGAATAACAATTGGCAGTTTATATAAGTTATCGGTAGTTATGTTGTATAACAAATGGTTAATGTATCTGGCGTTTTTAAAACCAAGAAGTCTTGCGAAGTCATCCTTGGTTTTTAACTGATTTAATTTAGTCATTATCTTATCCTTAAAAAAAGCGCATGAGAACTCTTATGCGAACGACAGTATAAAAATCTTCCTTCAGCAGTGATAAGACATACTGAAACATTTTCCAGAAGAAATCTAATTGCCTTAGTTTTGGGATTACTGGAGTGAGCTGAACACCCTGGTAACGTTTTTGTTAATACTTGCGAACACACAAGTCAAAAATCTAATCATGCGCAACTACATTCTATCACAAAATAACCTATTAATCTAGATTTAAGGCGTATTAGATTACCCTATTTTGTAAGCATTAAAAAAACCAGACTCAGTCTGGCTTGAAAAGTATATTTATTTGTGGTAAATTCTAAAACCTTTTTAGAGGATTTTCTTAGTTTTATCCACCATAAAGAGGGAGATGGTCATGATGACATCAATGATGAGGAGAGCCAGAACAGCTGGGATCCAAGATTGGAACATATCAAAACTATAGCCAAACAAGGTAGGACCAAAGGCTGCAAAGATATAGCCTCCAGTCTGAGCCAGACCAGATAATTGGGCAGTTTTTTCTGGCGAGCTGGTTTTGATGGAGAAGCAAACCATGAGGTAAGGAAAGAGAGCACTACAGGCTGTACCAATCAAGAGGTGGGTTACTAGCCAGTAGAGGAAGTTATTGCTCGGGTATAGAAGCATGCTAATTCCTATCATACCAGCGATAGAGATAAGGGCTAGCATGATTTGGCGGTTGCGGTTTGACAAACGAGTTGTGAGACTTGGAATGGTCATCGAGAAGGGAATACTAATCAGTGAAAAGATAGAAGCTAGAAGACCAGCATCTGTGTGAGATAGTCCTGCACCGATGGCCATGGTTGGTAACCAAGTCATGCTAGTATAAAAGAGGAGGGATTGAAGTCCACCAAAAATGATGATGGCCCAGACATTTTTATTTTTTAAGATATTCTCTTTCTCTTGTTTTTTCTCATGTCCTTCCAGAAAATGGTTGTGACCATGATTGGGTAACCAAATGAAAAAGGTTAGCAAGCAGAGCAGGCTTAGACAAAGGATTAAGCCTTTCCAAGAAGTTGCTTGAGTGATGGGGACAGCGATGTAAGAGGAGAGGGCAGTTGCAATCCCCATGGACGTTACATAAAGTGTTGTCAGAAAACTGATTTTTTGCGGATAGTTGGCCTGAATCATACTAGGAAGAAGCACGTTAAAAATAGCGATACTTGCTCCGATAAATAGGGTTCCCAGATAAAGCAATGGGAGATTGAAGATACGAATCACTGAGCCGATTGTCAAGACAAGGAGACTGTAGGTAAAAAGGTGCTCAAGTCCAATCTTTTGAGCCAAACGGGTCGCAAAAGAGGAGAAAAGAGCAAACATCAAGAGAGGAAGGCTGGTCAAAACACCAAGTGAGCTGACCTCAACTCCTAAACCTTGAGCAATATCTCCTAAAATGGTAGGTAGAGCTGTAAAAGGAGCTCTTAAGACCGCTCCGATTAAGACAATTCCTAGAATAAAAAAGAGTGATCGTTTTTTCATGTGAACCTCTCTAAGATGATTTTGATAACAGCTTATTTTAAGTTTTTTTCCAAGAGATGTCAAGCTAGAGTAGGGAGATTCGGTTTTTACTTGAGCTAAATAAAAGTAAAGAAGGATGAGTTGTTTACTAGTTTTTTTCTTGGATTCAAATAAAAATAGGAAAGTCGGAAAATTTGTGATAAAATAGTGGAAGAAAATCTATACATTGGAGAAAAACTGTGTCTGAAAATCGGAAATTTAGTGTCTTGATGTCAGTCTATATTAAAGAAACCCCTACCTTTCTAGAAGAAGCGGTAGAGAGCATCTTACATCAAACGCTTAAGCCTAGTGAGGTGGTTATTGTCGAAGATGGTCCGCTGACACCTGAACTCTATCAGGTTTTGGAAAAATTGACAGCACAGTCGAGTATTCCAATCAAACGTTGTCCACTTGAACAAAACCGTGGGCTGGGCTTGGCGCTTCAGTACGGTGTCTTACAGTGCCAATATGACGTCATTGCCCGTATGGATACAGATGATATTGCTGTCGAAGATCGTTTCGAACAACAGTTTGATTTGATGGAAAAGGAAAACTTGGACTTGCTGGGAGGTCATATCGCAGAATTTATTGACCAACCTGATGAAATCGTGTCCTATCGTCGCGTTCCTATCAAGCACGAAGAGATAATCGCCTATCAACGTATGAGAAGTGCCTTCAATCACATGACGGTCATGTTCAAAAAAGAGATGGTTTTAAAAGCAGGCAACTATGAAGATGGCCTTTATATGGAAGATGACCTGCTTTGGCTTAATATGATTAGCGCTGGCGCTCGGACTGGAAATGTGGATCAGATTCTTTGTAAGGTTCGAGTGGGAGCAGGGATGTTTGAACGCCGTGGTGGTCTTCGCTATCTCAAACTCTATCGTCAAGCACGTCAAAGAATGCACGCGCGTGGACAGATTTCTTATGGCGAATATCTGAAAAGTGTTTTAATCCAAGTTGTCGTTGCCCTATGTCCAGGATTTGTACGACAGTTTATATTTTTAAAACTATTGAGAAAAAGCAAATAGCTCATCAGTTTAAAAAAAACATCTTGTAATTACTAGAAAATGTGATTTTGTGTAGGAGGATTCCATTCACATGAACAAAAAAATGACAGATTATGTAATTGATCTGGTTGAAGTACTAAATAAACAACAAAAACAAGTATTTTGGGGTATTTTTGATGCTACCAGCATGATTTCCTCTATCATTGTTTCTTATATTTTATTTTATGGATTGATCAATCCAGCACCTGTGGACTATGTCATCTATACTAGCTTGACCTTCTTGTTCTATCAGATTATGATTGGATTTTGGGGACTCAATGCCAGTATTAGTCGCTATAGTAAAATCACAGACTTTATGAAGATATTCATCGGAGTAAGTGTCAGCAGTATCTTGTCTTATCTTATTTGCTACGCCTTCTTGCCACTTTTCTCTGTGCGTTTCATTGTCCTCTTTATCTTGCTCAGCACCTTCTTGATCTTACTTCCTCGTATCACTTGGCAGTTGATCTATTCTAGACGTAAAAAGGGTGATGGAGAAGGGGAACACCGTCGTACCTTCTTGATTGGTGCCGGGGACGGTGGAGCTCTCTTTATGAATAGCTACCAACATCCTACGAGTGATCTTGAGTTAGTTGGTATTTTGGACAATGATGAAAAGAAAAAAGGTCAGAAGCTAGGTGGTATCCCAGTTTTAGGTTCCTATGATCAGTTGCCAGAATTGGCCAAACGTCATCAGATTGAGAAAGTGATCGTTGCGATCCCTTCCCTTGATCCGTCAGAGTATGAGCGTATCTTGAAAATGTGTAACCAACTTGGCTTGAAGTGTTATAAGATGCCCAAGATTGAGTCGGTTGTCCAAGGTATCCATCCGCAAGTAGGTGGCTTCCAAAAGATTGATATTACGGACCTTTTGGGGCGTAAAGAAATTAAACTTGATGAGTCACGCCTAGGATCAGAAATTACTGGTAAAACCATCCTAGTGACAGGAGCAGGAGGTTCTATCGGTTCTGAAATTTGTCGTCAGGTTAGTCGCTTCAATCCAGAGCGCGTGGTTCTTTTGGGACACGGGGAAAATTCGATTTATCTGATTTATCATGAATTGATTCGTAGCTTCCAAGGAATTGACTATGTTCCTGTGATTGCAGATATTCAAGACTACGATCGCTTGCTTCAAGTGTTTGAGAAGTATGAACCAGCTATTGTTTACCACGCTGCTGCCCATAAGCATGTGCCGATGATGGAACGTAATCCCAAAGAAGCCTTTAAAAATAACATCCTCGGAACTTATAACGTTGCCAAGGCAGTTGATGCTGCTAAGGTGCCGAAGATGGTCATGATTTCGACAGATAAGGCTGTTAATCCACCGAACGTTATGGGAGCTACCAAACGTGTGGCAGAGTTGATTGTTACAGGATTTAACCAACGTAGTCAGTCTACTTATTGTGCCGTTCGTTTCGGGAATGTTCTTGGTAGTCGTGGTAGTGTTATTCCAGTCTTTGAGCGTCAGATTGCAGAGGGTGGTCCAGTGACCGTGACAGACTTCCGTATGACTCGTTACTTTATGACCATTCCAGAAGCTAGTCGTTTGGTTATCCATGCAGGAGCTTATGCCAAAGATGGAGAAGTCTTCATCCTTGATATGGGGCAACCTGTTAAGATTTATGATTTGGCCAAGAAAATGGTTCTTCTCAGTGGACGTACTGAAAATGAAATTCCGATTGTAGAAGTGGGGATCCGTCCAGGTGAAAAACTCTATGAGGAGTTGCTAGTATCAACCGAATTAGTGGATAATCAAGTCATGGATAAAATTTTTGTAGGTAAGGTTAATGTCATGCCACTTGAAGTCATCAATCAAAAGATTGAAGAATTCCGTGCCTTGCGAGGTTCTGAGTTGAAGCAAGCCATTATCGGTTTTGCCAATGAAACAACTCACGCTGATTAAAAACAAAACTAAGGTATTATCCCTAGAACTCTTTTTGATAGGAGGGAAGGGATAGTATCTTTTTTTTCTAGATTTGGAGAGACTTTCAGAGTTTTTTGAACAAACTTGTTATTATTGAACAGATATGATAAACTATAGTAAATAAAAAAATTAGGGAGTAACTTATGATTAACGCATATAAAAGTTTCTTTAAAGGTTATGTAGATTTTACAGGCCGTTCAACACGTTCAGAGTATTGGTGGGTTTGGTTAACAAACATAATCCTCCTTGTCCCTTTTTACTCAGCATATTTTAATGTTATATTTAGCGAAGGAAGCGAGGGTGCTTTTCTTGCCTTTGGTGGCCTTGCTATTATTTACATGATTTTTGGTCTGGCACTTTTCTTGCCTTGGCTTGCGTTGACAGTTCGTCGTCTCCGTGACGCTGGTTTCCATTGGGCACTCATTTTCGTTGGCTTTATCCCAATGGTTGGAGGAATTGCTTTACTAGTCTTGTTAGCTATGCCAAGCAAGGAAGTAGAGGTAGTAACCCTTAATAAAGCTGAAAAAGTTGAAGTTGAAGAAGTTGTGGAAGTTTCACCTTTCGAAGAACCAGACAACAAATAGGATAGCCAAACTTCACCATCTATTTAGCTGACTAGCATTCTTCCTACTAGTAGGTAAACCACTAACACTCCCATATCCATTTTTGGATTGAGGAGTGTTTTATTTTGTAAATATTTGTGATTTCTAGCAGTATCTGATAGACTAAAATATACAACTAAACAATTAGGAGCAACTTATGATTAAGGCATATAAAAATTTCTTTAAAGGGTTTTTAGATTTCACAGGCCGTTCAACACGTTCAGACTTTTGGTGGGTTTGGCTGATGAATAGTATTTTGTTCCTACCCCTTTATATATTCTGGTTTCAAATGGCCTTGAAGGATGCCGGAGGAACAGATCCTATTTTAGGAGTAGCAATCATAAGTATTTATATGATTTTAGCTATAGTGTTATTTATACCAAGTCTTGCTGTAAAAGTTCGTCGGCTAAGAGATGCAGGTATTCACTGGGCTTTCATCTTCCTTTACTTCGTTCCAATGGGTGGTATCGCTCTTTTGGTCTTGCTAGCTATGCCCACTAAGGAAGTAGAAACAGTCACTATCGATAGATCTGAAGAAGTTGAAGCCGAAGAAGTTTCCCCCTTTGAATAATGTAACCAGTGTGGGGAAAGGCATTTTTCCTAGTCAAGTACAGATAAAAAGACTCCCAAGTCTAGGATACTAGATTTGGGGGTCTTTTGCTTAATCTTTCTTCTGTAAATGATTTAAAATATCTTCTGTTTGGTGAGCAATCCAGTCAGGATGATAGGTCATGAGCTCTTTTTCGTCGCCAAATCCCCAAGTTACCGCTAGTTTTTTAATACCAGTTTCTTCGGCACCAATCATATCAAACTTAGTATCTCCGATAAGGACCACATTTTCTGGAGCAAGGTTATGAGTTGCCAAAGCTTGACGAATGACATCTGCCTTGTGCACTGCTTGAGGGCTTGAACCATAGATGCCATCAAAGAAATGATCGATTTCAAAATTAGCTGTCATATGGACTGCTGTCGGAGTATTTTTGGTTGTTGTGATATAGAGAGGATATTGTTGAGCTAGTTCTACCAATAGATCTTTGATATGAGGATAGAGCTGGGCTTCGTAAACACCCTTTTCCTTGTAGTAGGAGCGATAAAGCTCGATAGCTTGCTCAATCTGCTCAGTTGGTAAGCAAGTGGCAAAGCTGGTTTCTAACGGAGGTCCCATAAAACCACGAATAGTCTTGGCATCAGGGCTGGTCACTCCCAGTTGCTCAAAGGTATAGGTGAAACCATTGTGGATACCGATAGAACTATCAACTAGCGTTCCATCTAAATCGAAAAAAATAGCAGAAATTGATGACATATACTCTCCTAGTTATTTTGAAATTATTCGCCGAAGATTTCTTTTTGAAGGCGACGGCCTGTAGGTGTGGCAGCGAGCCCCCCTTCAGCTGTTTCACGGAAGGCAGTTGGCAGGCTAGAACCTACTTGATACATGGCGTCAATGACCTCATCAACTGGAATTTTGGATTCAATACCAGCTAGAGCCATATCGGCTGCGATGAAGGCAAAGCTTGCTCCCATAGCGTTACGCTTGACACAAGGAACTTCAACCAAGCCTGCAACAGGGTCACAAATGAGACCGAGCATATTTTTAATGACAAAAGCCAAGGCCTGACTAGCTTGATAGGGACTTCCTCCAGCAGCTAAGGTCAGAGCAGCGGCGCTCATAGCAGAAGCAGATCCAACCTCTGCTTGGCAGCCTCCTTCGGCTCCTGAGATAGAAGCGTTGTTAGCAATGACGAGCCCGAAAGCGCCAGCAGCAAAGAGAAAGTCTAGTTGTTGCTCATGAGTTAAATTCAACTTTTCAATAGCAGCAGTGAGAACGGCTGGAAGACAGCCGGCACTACCAGCGGTAGGGGTTGCACAAACGAGACCCATCTTGGCATTGTGTTCATTAACGGCGATAGCATTTCGAGCAGCAGACAAGACAGTTAAGTCTGATAAGGTCTTTCCTTTTTTGATGTAGTGGTCTAGTTTGGTTGCATCTCCACCTGTTAAGCCACTACGAGATTTTTTTTCACTGAGACCAAGATCAACTGAGGCTTTCATGACTTCAAGGTTGCGTTCCATGAGAAGGAGAACTTCTTCGCGCTCACGACCAGTCAATTCAAACTCAGTCCTAATCATGAGCTCAGCAACATTTCCTTGAAAATCTAAGTCAGCTTGTTGGACTAATTCTTTGATAGAATAAAACATAGTTCCTCCTATTGAAAGAAATTGACATTGTGCAGATGAGGAATTTTACGAATTTCTTCGATCGATTCGTCACAGTTGCGACTATCAACTTCGATAATCATGATGGCTTTCTCACCAGCCTTTTCTCGGGTCACATTCATCTGAGCGATGTTGATGTCAAAGCGAGAGAGAG
This sequence comes from uncultured Streptococcus sp., assembly GCA_963524795.1. GTDB lineage: Bacteria > Bacillota > Bacilli > Lactobacillales > Streptococcaceae > Streptococcus. The sequence goes on along the minus strand of CAURIB010000024.1, from coordinate 354 downwards.
CTTCTGTCACGTGAGCGATCATACCAGGAACATCCTGATGGACAATGATGATAGTAGGAGTATTCATGTTGAGGGATACCGCAAAACCATTGAGCTCTGTTACTTGGATATTACCACCACCAATTGAAATTCCTGTGACACTGATAGTCTTACGATCATTCTTCACAGTGATTTTCGTAGTGTTTGGATGAGGTGCGTTGCTATCTTTTTGGATAGTCCAGACGATTTTGATGCCACGTTTGTGGGCGATTTCTAAACTGTTAGGGATTTCTGGATCATCTGTATCCATTCCTAAGATTCCAGCTACAAGGGCAAGGTCTGTTCCGTGTCCACGATAGGTTTTTGCAAAAGAGT
>CAURIB010000023.1:0-16494 GCA_963524795.1 uncultured Streptococcus sp. | reverse complement strand
GCTGTTGAATTGATCACAAGCACTGCAACAGTAAAATAATCTGAAAAGATAAAAATCCCACCGGATTCGGTGGGTTTTCTTATGCTTTATTTTCCGAAAATCTCCTGCAGGTCTTCTTGGCTAATCCCAATCATGGCTGGAATATTTGACCAGTTTTCTTCGGTTAAGATGTAGGATTGTTCAGAGTCAGTTAATGTGGCAGTTTCAGAGACAGCTTGTGTATTTTCTTCAAGATTTCCAATTAAATCGCTGAAACGCTCAATCAAATAGGTCTTACGAGCTGTTCCGATATGTTGGGTTGCATAGTCAAAGGCCTGTAATTCACCTAGTAGGATCAGTTTACTTTTGGCACGAGTGATAGCAGTGTAGATGAGATTGCGCTCCAGCATGCGTTTGCTAGCACTAGTAATCGGAAGAATCACAACAGGAAACTCGCTACCCTGAGACTTATGGATACTCATGGCATAGGCTAAGCGAATCTTGTACCATTCATTTCGAGGGTAGGAAACCTCGTTACCATCAAAGTCGATGACAATTTCATCTTGCTTGGATTCGGTGTATTTTCCTGGAATCAAGTCTGTGATATAGCCTAAGTCTCCGTTAAAGACATTGACCTCTGCATCGTTGACTAGGTGAATGACCTTATCTCCTGTTCGATAGTGGCACTGAGGAGCTTCAAAGCTAAGCAGGTCTTTTTGTGGAGGATTTAGAAGGTCTTGCATGAGCTGGTTGATGGCATCAATACCAGCAGTTCCACGGTACATAGGGGCAAGAACTTGAATATCACGAGCAGGGATGCCACTTCTGATAGCAGCCCCTAGAATTTTTTCAATGCTAGCAGGGATATGGTTACTAGCGATTTCAAAGTAGGAGCGATCTGCTTTTTTCTGGGTAAAATCTGCAGGCAATATTCCCTGACGAATCTGACTTGCAAGAGTGACGATGGTCGATTCTTCGCTCTGACGGTAGATTCGTTCCAAACGTGTTTGAGGGATGGTTGGTATCTGGAGTAAATCTGCTAGGACTTGACCAGGACTGACAGAAGGCAGCTGGTCACTATCACCAACGATGAGGATTTTACTGTTAGAGGAGATATTGGAGAAGAGCTGGTTAGCTAGCCAAGTATCTACCATGGAAAACTCGTCAATAATGATAAAGTCAGCATCCAGATAATCTTCCAGATGGCTGGTATCGTCGTCTCCAGTCATACCCAAGTGGCGGTGAATAGTTGCACTTGGTAGTCCTGTCAACTCATTCATGCGACGGGCTGCGCGACCAGTTGGAGCGGCTAGGAGAATGGGCAGATTGCTCTTTTTTTTGAGATCCAGTCCTTCTAAGAGAGCATAGACAGCGATAATGCCGTTGATAACAGTAGTCTTACCTGTACCAGGTCCACCTGTAAGGATAAAGACCTTGTTTTGGATAGCATCGCAGATGGCCTGTTTTTGAATACTATCATACTCAATTCCCAGTTCTTCCTCAACAGTTGTGATATGGCCTTGAATAGTCTCTAGATCCTGTTTTTTACTTTGACCTTTTTCTAGGATTCTGATGAGATGACTGCGAATCCCTTCTTCTGCAAAAAAGAGGCTATTATCAAAGATTTTGGTATCAATCTGCTGGACCTTATCTTCTTCAATCAGATAAGCAAGCTCTTGGGCAACTTGACTCGGATCTAGTTCGACTGGACGGGAGGATTCAAGAAGGTTGAGGGTTTGCTCCAACAAGTCCCTAGCTTCCATATAGGTATCTCCCGTCTCCATGCAACCTTGAAAGAGACTATGGACAAGACCCGCACGGAAACGCTCGGGAGCCTGGCTTTCAATTCCCAATTCTTGGGCCAGTTGGTCGGCGATGGTAAATCCCAAGCCCTTGATATCCTCAACCAGTTGATAGGGATAGTTCTCGACAATATCTAGCGTTTCTTCCTTGTAGAAGTCTTGAATCTGAAAGGCTAGCTTATTTGGGATGCCGTAATTAGCCAGTTTGGCTAAGACCATCTCTGTTCCGTAATTAAGACGAAGGGTTGAGACAAAGGCTTCACGATTTTTAGCAGAGAGGCCAGAGATAGACTGGAGCTTGTCTGGATTTTCTAAGATTTTGTCAATAGTGTTTTCACCGTAAATATCCACGATTTTCTGGGCTGTTTTGAGTCCAATTCCCTTAAAATGACTGCTGGAGAAATACTTGACCAAGCCCTTACTAGTAGGCTTGGCTCTCTCATAGCGAGTCATTTGTAGTTGTTCCCCATACTTGGAGTGTTGGACAATTTGTCCCCAAAAGGTGTATTCCTCACCTTCAATGATATCAGCCATGGTACCTGTGACAATGATTTCATAATCATCAAAGTCTTCAGCATTGGTATCCTCAATATCTAGGAGTAAAATACGGAAAAAATTGCTGACATTTTCAAAGATAATGCGCTCAATGGTGCCTGAAAAATAAACTTCCATAAAATTCCTTACAATAGTTTCTGAGAAAATGTATCCCAGTTTTAATCAAGATAGAATGAGAAGAGGCTGAGATGGATAACTCTCGGCCTCTTCCTAGTTTTTAAAATGTTCCGATGCGTTTGAGTGGCCAGAAGCGGAATTTGGCTTCACCAGTGATATCTTTTGCCTTAAAGGTACCAACATGTCGACTGTCGCTAGATACCAGACGGTCATCACCCAGTAGGAGGTATTCACCCTCTGGTACAGTGAAGGTAAAGCTAGTGTTGTAATTAACATCTAGGGTAAAGGCCTGAGCCTTTTGAGCAATGGTTCTAAAGTATTCACCCTTTTTACCGTCCCAACCAGTTCCAGTATAGGTGCTTTGGAGTTTATCTTCCTTGAAGCGCTTGAGGTAGTCCGCTAGATAAGGCTCGTCAGTTTCTTGGTCATTGATATAGAGCTTGTCGTTTTCGTAACGGATAGTATCTCCTGGCATACCGATGACCCGTTTAACGATATCCTTGTTCCCATCGTCTTCATGAGCAACCACAATATCAAAACGATTGATTGGGAGATGTTTAACCACAAAGAGGACTTCCCCATCTGCCAGGGTAGGATCCATGGAATGTCCTTCTACACTGACATTCCTCCAGAGAAAGAGGCGGCTTAAAGCTAGTAATGACAGAATCAGGAGGAACAATCCCCACTCTTTTAGGAAATGTTTAAATGAATTCATAATTTACCTTTCTAGCATTTTTTTTGCTTTTTCAGTATTTTTAAAGTGTAGTTTGGCGCAGAAGTTAAGCCCCTGCATACCATAAGCTTGGAGGATTTGGCTAGCTACCTTATCAGAAGCTGTTCCAGCCCCGCTTGGAAGTTGATAACCAAGTTCTCTACCCAGATTTTCGAGATTTTCTAGAAAGAGATCACGCGCAATGATAGAACTTACTGCGACAGCCAAGTACTTACCTTCAGCTTTTTCCTCTAGGCTGACTGGATTAGAAAAATGATTGGCTTCATTTTTTAAGTACTTCTCATAGTTTTGAGCACTCGTAAAAGCATCGATCACAATCTTTTCTGGCTGGACTCCCTTTTGTAGGAGGAGAAAAATCGCTTGATTGTGCAGAGCTACCTTTACGGAAACGGCATTGTAGCGCTCACCAATGACTTCATTATACTTACTGGGAGAAAGAAGAAGCGCTTGGTGCTGGATTCTCTCCTTAAGCAGGGGGGCAAGCTGACGAATCTTTTGGTCTGTCAGAGTCTTAGAATCCCCTACACCTAATTTTCGTAGGAAGTCATGCTGGTCAGGCGTTACAAAGGATGCTACTACAGCTAGACCACCGAAGTAGGAACCATTTCCCACCTCATCTGTTCCAAGCAAAGGGAAATTTTGCCCACTAGTTCCTTGACTGACTTGATAACCAAAAAAACTGGCGTAACGTTCAGCAGCTTCTCCTTGCAAGAGCACTTTCCCAGATGTATAGATGGAAACACTGGCTTGGGGAAGCTTCAAAAAGTAGCGAATATAAGGATTTTTACTAGGAGCGAGGGCTTGTTCATGCTTTTGGACAAAAGCTTGAATTTCTTTTTCACTCGGTATTAATGTAATACTTGCCATAGTTCTTATTGTACCATAAAAGCTGTAGAATTGGTAAAAACTGACAAACTTAGTGAAATTTGGTATAATATCGTGAGGTGAATTTTTATGGCAAATTTAAATCGATACAAGTTTACATTCGGAAAAAAAACATTGACCCTAACAACTGAGCATGACAACCTCTTTATGGAGGAAATTGCCAAGGTTGCAACTGAAAAATATGAAGCAATTAAAGAGCAAATGCCTGGAGCGGATGATGAGACAATCGCTATTTTATTAGCAGTCAATAGCTTGTCAACCCAACTCAGCCGTGAGATTGAATTTGATGATAAGGAGCAAGAATTAGACGCCCTTCGTCATCAAGTTGTAGCGACTAAACAAGAGCAGAGCAAGATTGAGGACTCACTATGATTTCCATCTTTCTTTTATTGGTTCTGGCTTGGAGTTTCTATATTGGCTATCGTAGAGGTTTGGTCCTACAAGTCTATTATCTCCTAGCAACAATCGTCTCAGCTTATTTTGCGGTGAATTTTTATCAGTCATTGGGAGAAACATTTCACTTATTGATTCCCTATGCCAATCCACAGGAAGGGCAGGGTACCTTCTTTTTCCCGTCAAATCAACTTTTCCAGCTGGACAAGGTCTTTTACGCAGGTATTGGCTATCTCTTAGCCTTTGCCGTATTTTACTGCATCGGTCGTTTGATTGGACTCTTTTTTAACCTAGTACCAACCAAAAAGTTAGGTGGCAAATATTTTCGCATCGGTGCAGGAGTCTTATCAGTTGGAGTGACCATATTTGTCCTTCAGATGATGCTGACCATCCTTGCGACTGTGCCCCTAGCAATCGTTCAAAATTCACTTGAAAATAGTCTAGTAGCCAAACATATGATTCAGAGTATTCCAGTAACTACTGACTTGATTAAACAACTCTGGGTAACCAAACTAATCGGATAAAAAGGGCGGGAACTATTCCTAGCCTTTTGTTTACAATTTCATACTCTTCGAAAATCTCTTCAAACCACGTCAGCTTCGCCTTGCCGTACTCAAGTACAGCCTTCGGGTCGCTTCCTAGTTTGCTCTCTGATTTTCATTGAGTATCAATAGTTTAGGAGCCTTTTTGAAAAGAGTGAGAATTTTAAAAATTGTTCGCTCATTACGAAGGAAAAGAAAATGAATAAAAAAATACTAGAAACATTAGAATTTAATAAGGTCAAAGCTTTATTTGAGCCCCATCTTTTGACGGAACAAGGATTAGAACAATTAAAGGATCTAGTTCCGATAGATAAAGGAGACAAGATTAAACAAGCTTTTGCAGAGATGGAAGAAATGCAAGAGCTCTTTGTTGAGCATCCTCACTTCAGTATCTCTGGAACAAAAGACATTGCTGCAACCTGCAAACGTTTGGAGATGGGAGCAGATCTCAACATCGAGGAATTTCTCCTTCTCAAACGCGTCATTTTTGCCAGCCGTGAATTAAAGAATTTCTATGACAATCTTGAAAATGTACGTTTAGAGCATCTAGCTAACTGGTTTGAGAAACTCCATGATTTACCACATTTACAGGGTAATCTCCAAGCCATCAATGAGGCTGGATTTATCGAAAATTTTGCTAGTGAAGATCTGGCTCGAATCCGCCGTAAAATCCACGATAGTGAGAGCCAAGTTCGTGATGTCTTGCAGGAACTTCTCAAACAAAAGGCGCAGATGTTAACAGAAGGCATTATCGCTAGTAGAAATGGTCGCCAGGTTCTTCCAGTTAAGAATACTTATCGTAACAAGATTGCCGGTGTCGTTCATGATATTTCTGCCAGTGGGAACACTGTTTATATCGAACCGCGTGAAGTAGTCAAGTTGAGTGAAGAAATCGCAAGTCTACGTGCAGATGAACGCTATGAGATGTTGCGTATCCTTCAAGAACTCTCTGAGCGTGTACGACCACACGCAGCTGAAATCGCAAATGATGCCTGGATTATTGGACATTTGGACTTAATTCGTGCTAAGGTCCGCTTCATCCAAGAGACAGGAGCAGTAGTTCCTCAAGTCTCTGAGGACCAGGAGATTCAACTCCTCCACGTTCGTCATCCCTTGGTGCAAAATGCTGTTGCTAATGATGTACACTTTGGTAAGGATTTAACAGCAATCGTTATCACTGGTCCCAATACGGGTGGTAAGACCATCATGCTAAAAACCTTAGGATTGACGCAATTGATGGCTCAGTCAGGTTTGCCGATTTTGGCGGATAAGGGAAGTCGTGTGGGAATTTTTGAGGAGGTCTTTGCAGATATCGGAGACGAACAGTCCATCGAACAAAGTCTCTCAACCTTCTCCAGCCATATGACTAATATCGTAGATATTCTTGGTAAGGTTAACCAAAACTCGCTCTTGTTACTGGATGAGCTTGGAGCAGGAACTGATCCTCAGGAAGGTGCAGCCCTTGCCATGTCTATCTTAGAAGACTTGCGTTTGCGTCAGGTCAAGACTATGGCAACCACTCACTATCCTGAACTCAAGGCCTATGGGATTGAAACGGCTTATGTTCAGAATGCCAGCATGGAATTTGATACAGCTAGCCTGCGCCCGACCTATCGCTTTATGCAAGGCGTACCTGGTCGAAGCAACGCCTTTGAGATTGCTAAACGTCTAGGGTTGTCAGATGTCATCGTAGGTGACGCTAGCAAGCAGATTAATCAAGACAATGATGTCAATCGCATCATTGAACAGTTGGAAGAGCAAACACTTGAAAGCCGTAAACGTCTTGAAAATATTCGCCAAGTCGAGCAAGAAAACCTCAAGATGAACCGTGCGCTTAAAAAACTCTACAACGAGCTCAATCGTGAGAAGGAAACAGAACTCAATAAGGCGCGTGAGCAAGCTGCTGAGATTGTTGACTTAGCTCTGGCTGAGAGTGATGATATTCTTAAAAATCTGCACAGTAAATCTCAACTGAAACCGCACGAGATTATCGAAGCCAAGGCTAAGCTCAAAAAATTAGCCCCTGAAAAAGTAGACCTTTCTAAAAATAAGGTCCTCCAAAAGGCTAAGAAAAAACGAGCTCCAAAAGTTGGGAATGATATTATCGTTTTAAGCTATGGTCAACGAGGTACCTTGACCAATCAGCTCAAGGATGGTCGTTGGGAAGCTCAAGTTGGCTTAATCAAGATGACGCTTGAGGAAAAAGAGTTTGACTTGGTTCATGCCCAGAAAGAAGCGCCAGTCAAGAAGAAACAAGTCAATGTCGTCAAACGTGCAGCAGGCAAAGGCCCACAGGCTCGACTAGACCTTCGTGGCAAACGCTACGAGGAGGCTATGGAAGCCTTGGATGCCTTTATCGACCAAGCCCTGCTCAACAACATGGATCAAGTTGATATCATCCATGGTATCGGTACAGGAGTCATCCGTGAAGGAGTAACCAAATATCTCCAAAGAAACAAGCAAGTCAAGAGCTTTAGCTATGCACCACAAAATGCAGGTGGATCTGGCGCAACCATTGTAACCTTTAAGGGGTAAAGCGAAAATCATGAAAATTATAATAAAATGTTCTGAAAATAATTGACAAGAGCTAAATTTTCTTGTAAAATAAGAAAAATTAAATACAACACCGAATGAAGTTTAATAGAAGTGGAGAATCCCTTGATGCTCCATGACTGTAAATGGACGGAACTCTGGAGAGACCGTAAAGGCACCGAAGGGGCAAGGCAGGCAACTGCTCAAACTCTCAGGTAAAAGGACAGAGCAATGATAGAGCGCTTTTTGGCATTTATCGATGCATTCCAGAGTACATGTTTTTAACATGTGCTCTTTCTTTTGGGGTTGAATAGATAGGAGAATGGTATGTTAAATTTGCTAAAAGAGCTGGATACTCTGGTATGGGGACCACCCCTTTTGATCTTATTGGTTGGTACTGGGATTTACTTGACTCTTCGTTTAGGGCTTTTACAAATTTTGCGTCTCCCTAAGGCCTTCCAGCTTATTTTTACCAAAGACAAGGGACATGGTGATGTTTCGAGCTTTGCTGCCTTGTGTACAGCCCTAGCAGCAACTGTTGGTACGGGAAATATCATCGGGGTGGCAACAGCCATCAAGGTGGGAGGTCCTGGTGCCCTTTTCTGGATGTGGATAGCAGCTTTTTTTGGAATGGCGACCAAGTATGCAGAAGGACTACTTGCTATCAAATATCGAACCAAGGATGATCATGGTGCGGTAGCAGGAGGACCGATGCATTATATTCTTCTAGGGATGGGCGAAAAATGGCGCCCTCTTGCAATCTTCTTTGCTATAGCTGGAGTATTGGTTGCACTTTTGGGAATCGGTACTTTTACCCAAGTGAATTCTATTACAGAATCCGTTCAAAATACGGCTAGTATTGATCCGACCATTACTGCACTTATCTTATCTATTTTCGTGGGGATTGCGGTCTTTGGTGGACTTAAGTCCATTTCTAAGGTGTCAACCACTGTTGTTCCTTTTATGGCTATTATCTACATCTTGGGAACCTTGACAGTCATTTTCTTTAATATCGATAAAGTACCTGCAACACTTTCACTGGTTCTCACATCAGCTTTTAGTCCCATAGCTGCAGTGGGAGGGTTCGCAGGAGCTAGCATTCGGATGGCTATTCAAAATGGTGTGGCACGTGGGGTTTTCTCAAATGAGTCTGGCTTGGGTTCAGCTCCCATTGCTGCTGCAGCAGCCAAAACAAACGAACCAGTGGAACAAGGTTTGATTTCCATGACAGGAACCTTTATTGATACTCTGATCATCTGTACCCTGACTGGCTTGACCATCTTGGTGACAGGTGTTTGGAATGGTAATTTAGACGGAGTTGCTCTGACTCAGTCTGCTTTTTCTACGGTATTTTCTTTCTTTGGTCCAGCTCTTTTAACAGTTTTCTTGGTACTTTTTGCATTTACCACGATTTTGGGATGGAACTATTACGGAGAGCGTTGTTTTGAGTTTCTCTTTGGTGTTCGCTTTATCTGGCTCTATCGTGTGGTCTTTGTTGCTATGGTCTTACTGGGTGGATTTATCGAATTGGATATGGTCTGGATTATTGCAGATATAGTCAATGCCCTCATGGCACTGCCAAACTTGATTGCCCTCTTAGTCTTGTCTCCAGTCGTTATCGCTGAGACTAAGAAGTATTTTAGTAAATAATGTAATACTCTTCGAAAATCAAATTCAAACCACGTCAGCTTCACCTTGCCGTACTCAAGTACAACCTGCGGCTGGCTTCCTAGTTTGCTCTTTGATTTTCATTGAGTATAAGATTGATATTACCATTTATAGATAAGACTAGCATCTGTTTGTGAGATGCTAGTTTTTTCACTTCTAGGGCTAGTCTTTTGTTTTATGTCATAAGATGAATGAAATTCAATAGTACATTTTTAATGATGGCCTTTATTTGCACTATTATTTATTGTATAATAGTCAGCATAAATCTGTTTTTATTCTTACCAGTCTTGCTTCGTATATATGCGAAAGAGAAATAAACAGGAGGTGTTTATGTCAAAAGATATTCAAAAATTAGTGATTTCACAAGGAATAGCGAATCTAGCAGATGTCTTTTTTAGAGTTGTTGTGATTGCAAATGTGTTTGTCTTATCTGGTTCGGTCATTTCAACCTCCCTAGTGCCAATTCTGATTGGTCTATCCTCCTTTTTAGCCAGTTTCTTAGTTCCATTAGTAACGAAGAGATTAGCTTTAAATCGTGTTCTTTTCTTGACTCAATTTGGTAAGACAATTCTGCTAGCGATTTTGGTTTTTCTACTCAAGTACACTGGAAATATCTCTATCCCTATTTTATACGCTATTGTCACTTTTATCTCCATTTTGGATGGTTTTGCAGCGCCAGTTTCCTATGCGATTGTTCCACGCTATGCAAGAGATTTAGCTAAAGCAAATGCAGCCATCTCAATGAGTGGAGAAAGTGTACAGCTAGTTGGTTGGGGCTTAGGAGGCTTCTTATTTGCGAGTCTGGGAATTAAGCCTAGCCTGCTCATTGTGCTATCCTTGTTTACAATTTCTACGATTTTGATGTTCGGTTTACCACTTGTCGAAAAAGAAGAGTTGTCCTCTGAAACAAGTCTTGAGACGCTCACAAAAGGTTGGAGACTGGTGGTTAAAAAATCAAGATTAGGCTTTATTGTCCAGGCTAATCTCTTAGAAATTCAAGCCAATGCTATCTGGGTATCTTCTGTTTTACTTGTTTTTGTGACTGAGATTTTACATCGGTCAGAAAGCTATTGGGGTTATGTCAATACAGCTTATTCCTTGGGGATTATCTTGGGAGGAGCTATTGTCTTCCGTCTAGCCGAGAAAGTTGTTACCCATAAATATCAGACTATGATCTTTTCTTTGTTAGCGACAGCACTAGTAACATTCTTGATATTGCTATTTCCAAATCCACCTATTTTCTTACTCCTATCTCTAGTAATTGGTTTTCTATCTCAAATCAAGGAAGTCCCTGAGAGTGTATTATTACAGGAATCGGTTGATGAGAAGGAACTTGTAAATGTTTACTCCGTTATTGAAGTTGTCTCTACCTTGGCCTTTTCTGCCTCTGTTTTTCTAATGAGTTCCATCACAGAATATTTTGGTGTATATACTGGTTTCGGTCTGGCTATATTCTGCTTGCTAGTAGAGTCCATCTTAGTTTTAAGAAACAAGCATCAGATAAATTAACAGTTATGATCACACATCTGGTGTGATTTTTTTGTTTTCATAAAGAAATTCTATCAATGCAATTTAAAATATATATTATGCAAGGTATAGATTCTGTGTTAGACTTATTGTCAACGAAAAGCTAATGAGTCATCAATCAAGACAAGGATTTGTTCAATAGGCTGATGAGATTTCGTAAGATTTTCGCAGAAATCATTCAATTATAAAACGAAAAGAGGTTCTCTTATGACAACATTTACAATCCACACAGTAGAATCAGCACCAGCAGAAGTTAAAGAAGTTCTTGAAACGGTACAAAAGGATAACAATGGCTATATTCCAAATCTTATCGGTCTTTTGGCCAATGCCCCAACAGCCCTAGAAGCTTACAGAACTGTTGGAGCTATTAACCGTCGCAATAGTCTAACACCTGTAGAGCGCGAAGTGGTGCAAATCACGGCAGCTGTAACCAATGGTTGTGCCTTTTGCGTCGCTGGTCACACAGCCTTTTCTATCAAGCAAATCCAGATGAATGATGACCTACTACAAGCCCTTCGCAATCGTACCCCAATCGAAAGCGATCCTAAGCTGGATACCCTAGCTAAGTTTACCTTGGCAGTCATCAATACCAAAGGGCGCGTAGGAGATGAAGCTCTTGGAGAATTTATTGAAGCTGGCTATACGCAAGAAAATGCCTTGGATGTTGTTCTCGGTGTTAGTTTGGCAACCCTCTGTAACTATGCCAATAACCTGGCTAATACACCAATTAATCCAGAGTTGCAACCCTATGCATAAGAGGAGGACAAAGTATGGGATTTTTTTCAGAAGAATTTTTAAGCTGGTTAGACCAGCACGCTGATGAAATTGACAAAAAATCATGTCAAGCTGGAGAAGAACTGATTGAGAAAATTGCTGCAGAAGGCGCCTTTCGTGTAGGGGTTCCCAAAGTTCTTGGAGGGCTAGGTGGAAATGATCAAGATGTTATCGATATCCTTGCTGAACTCGCTCAACATTCCTTAACAGCCTCCTTTATCTCATGGGGGCAACGAACTTTAATAGACAATATTCTACATACTGATAATGCTTATTTCAAAGAAGTTTACTTGGAAAAACTCTTATCAGGAGAATATGCAGGCGCTACGGCCTTATCTAATGCAGTCAAGTATCTATCTGACTTAGAAGAACTAAATGTTCGAATCCTTGAAGAAAATGGGAATTATTACCTAAAAGGACGACTTCCTTGGGTAACCAATGCACGTAGGGATCGCTTTCTTACTATTTTTGTAGCAGGATTTGCAGATGACCCGAGCAAAAGTTACGTAGTAGCCGTACCATCGGACGCAGAAAACTTTAGTCGTTCCGAAGATTTGGAATTTGTTTCTCTCCAAGGAGGGAATACAGCAGCTCTGACTTTTAACAAGGTATCTTTAAAGGAAGAGTGGATTCTATCGAGGGATGCTCATCAATTTTTAGCGCAAAACCGTCCAGCCTTTTTAGGCTACCAATTTGGCCTAGCCTTTGGTTTGGCTGAACGTTCACTCTCAGAAGTCGAAAAAGAATTGGGGAAACGAGGTGTCTTGAAGGAAGAATGGCAGCATCAGGTCGAACAGTTAGATGATATTCGACATTCTCTCTATCAAGGACTATCTGAAGAGTCCTATTTCGTTAGAAATCCGCGTGAGCTATTCCAGTTACGAATTGATATTGTTGATGTTGTTGCCCAAAGTCTCTTGTTAGAACTACAAGCTGGTGGCGGTAGAGGATACTTCAGTAAATCGACATCTGGTTTCATACGTCGTTGGAATGAAGGTGCCTTTTTACCAATTGTTTCTCCTAGTGCAGTGCAATTGCGACATATTCTAGCGACAAACTAAAAATAAAGAAAATAAAAACGAGGTTTATCTTTTTAAACTTCGTTTTTTAATACTTCATTTAAGCGCTTTTATGCTATACTGATAGTAATGTAATTTTCGGAGGTTGGTATGAAAAAACTCCCCTTAGCCTTTTCAGGTTGTTTGTTGGGATTAGCTGGTGCAGGCAATCTTATCTTAGATACCTTTCCATTTCTTTCTCGCTTCTTTAGTTTGTTAGGCTTGATTTTATGGTTTTATTTTTTAGTAAGTCACCTCAGTAACTGGCATGAAAGCAAGCAAGAATTGAAGAAAGCCCCTGTTTTGTCAGGAATGGCAACTTTTCCTATGGCAGGGATGATTTTATCGACCTACCTACTACGAACCCTGCCAGTGACTATGAGTATTCTAGCCCAAGCTCTCTGGTGGTTTGCCTTTCTCATGGATGTTTATCTCATCTTATACTTTACAAAGAACTATGTTTTGGTTAAACCAAGGGCCAGTGCAACACCGACTTGGACGGTTCTTTATGTAGGGATAGCATTAGCAGCCTTGACTTATCCAGTCGTTGGGATTGTAGAGATTGCCTATGGAGCTTGGATTTTTGGTTTTATCTTAACTCTCTGTCTTTACCCTCTGATATATCATGATTTGAAAAGTAATCCATTGCCACAGGCTTTACTGGGGCAAGAAGGAATCTACTGTGCTCCCTTTTCTCTACTGTTGGCAGCACTCGTTAGGATCGGAGGTTCAGGTCTTCATGGCTGGATTTTGCTAGTCATGATCCTTGCTTCACAAACTTTCTTTTTCTTTGTCCTCAGTCGTTTGCCAAGGATTTTAAAACAGGGATTTCAACCAGCTTTTTCAGCCCTAACCTTCCCAACTATCATCACAGCAACATCATTGAAAATGGCCCAAGGCATTCTACAGTTTCCAGTCCTTAACCTCCTCGTTTGGTTAGAGATTATCATTTGTTTAACAATTCTTGTCTATGTATTAGTAGAATATATGCGGTATTTAAGGAACTAAAAAAGCCCCTAGCACTGAGAAGTGTTAGGGGGTGTTCTTTCTGTTAGGCTGATAGCTATTTTAAAACCAACAATCCAAGCAGTTTCTTACTTCTCCTTGTGCAACGATAGAAAGCTGTAGACCATAGTCCCAAAGATTGCTCCAATACTAAGACCAAAGACCAGTAAGGGTACCAATATCTCTGTTTGAATGATTTTTTCCAAGAAAGTTGACAGGGGCATCTGCTGCACGAAGAGTTTATGAAAGAGCAGCAGGGCAAATAAGCCAATCTCAATACTTATAAATACCAACCAACTACGAACTTTTATTTGGTGTTTGCTGTAGGTTTTGTAGATGATTTCTGATTTGTCATCCTTTTCAAGATGAAGCTCTTGGACGGCTCTTTGAGCTTTTATACTCATGAACCAAATGAGTCCAAAATAGATGTAGGGCATAACATTTCGAACAATTTCTATAAAGCGTCCGAACAAAATATAGAATAGGAAGAGAATGAAGGAAGAGTAAAAGATTTGGACCATGGAACGGGCGCAAGCCTTGTAGATAACCTCTTGACGGCATTCATCAAAAGGCCCTTGTATATGAAAGAAATTTCGAAGTAAGCGAGTTGTTAAGTCTTCTTTTTTCATGGGTGATTTCTCCTAAATGAACGATGTTATTTTGTTTCTTTTACGAATTGATAGAGATAATAAAGATAAGTAATAGAAGAAAGGATAGCGATAGTTAGCAGTATATAATATTTCCAGTTGCTTGAAATGAGCGTCAGTTGTGGTAAGGATAGAAAGGATAGAATCATAAAGAATAGTGCTAAGTTGAGTATACGCGTTTTTTGGGAGTCGATCTTTAGATAAGTCAATCCTTTGTTGAGTGCTGGAACAAAGACTGGAAGGAGGACTATATCGTAGATTGGCAAATTCCCTGAAACGATGATGAAGATGAGCAGTGAAGCAAACAAAAGATGATAGGTAAGTAAAGTTACTAGTGATTTCATAGGGCACCTCCTAATCGTCGTCCTGATTTTCCTTGGCTTTTTGAATACGAAGGGAGACACCGCTCTGCATGATCAATCCGAAGAATAAAGTTGCTACGATAGTTGTCACAAAAGGTCCAGTATTTAAAAGAGAACTAAGATAATTCTTACTATCATCCGTCAAGACATTAAGAAGTGGTATTCCAAATAACATGACTGTTCCATAGATTAGACCCGCTTTCAGACCAGGAAACCGTAACTGTTTCTTTTCCTTCTGGCTCAACATTTCAGGGTCAATGGCTGTGATGCCAGTTTTCTTGGTTTGGGAGACCACATAGAAAGCAGACAGCATCGCAATGCAAAACACTACAAGAGGATAGCCAATAGCGACAATTTGAGGATATTTATAAGCAAGGACAAAGGGAATAAGATTGCCAAATATCATTAGGTAAAAGAGGACCATAAAAACTTTATTTCCGATGTGCTCAGCTTCGCGCCGTTTGTGTTCATCAAGGGGGCCTGAAATGCCATAGATACGTTTGATCAGTTTTTCATTGAGGGGTTCTTTTTTCATTTTTCTTCTCCTTTTTAAAAATCATCCTCCCAAAAGAGACTGTTGAGGTCAGTTTGGAGGCTTCGAGCGAGATTGAGGCAAAGTTCCAGGGTAGGATTATACTTGTCATTCTCAATCATGTTGATGGTTTGTCTCGAGACACCGATATCCTTGGCGAGCTCGAGTTGGGAAATGCCCAGTTCCTTGCGGAATTCTTTTACACGATTCATGCTTCCTCCTTTTTATTTATGTCACATATATTTGACTATAGTATATTCTTTTAAAAATAAAATGTCAACTATTTTTGACATATTTTTAAGAGAAAGTTGATGAGAATATTTCCATTATAAAATCTTCTAGCTATTTTATGCTATAATGAAGAAAAGTAAAAAATATAAGAGTGGATTGAATAAACCGAAAGCTATCCACTAAAGAAGGAGCAGAAAATGAACCATAAGATTGCAATTTTATCAGACATTCATGGCAACACGACAGCCTTGGCTGGAGTGCTTGAGGACGCTAAAAATTTGGGAGCGACTGAATATTGGCTTTTGGGAGATATTTTTCTTCCTGGGCCGGGAGCAAATGACTTGGTGGCTCTTTTGAAAGACCTTCCCATTACAGCATCTGTTCGAGGCAACTGGGATGATTGTGTGTTAGTGGCTTTAGGCGGGCTCTATGGTCTAGAAGATCCCGAAGAAATTCAGTTTCTCAGGATGACTCAGTATCTGATGGAGGACCTAAACCCTGAGCATATTGATTGGTTGAGAAAGCTACCTATGATAGCCAAGAAAGAAATCGAAGGCTTGCGCTTCTCACTTTCTCATAATTTGCCTGAGAAAAACTATGGTAGAGATTTACTGGTTGAAAATAATACTGAAAAATTTGACAAGCTACTTGATGAAACTACTGATGTAGCCGTCTATGGTCATGTTCACAAGCAGTTGCTTCGTTATGGTAGTCAAGGCCAACAAATCATCAATCCAGGTTCGATTGGTATGCCTTATTTTGACTGGGAAGGGCTGAAAAATCACCGAGCCCAGTATACCTTACTTGAGCTTGAAAATGGTGAGTTAGTCAATATTCAATTTCGAAAAGTTGCCTATGACTATGAAGCAGAGCTAGAATCAGCTAAGACCAAAGGCCTTCCCTTTATCGAAATGTATGAGGAATTACGACGTGAGGACAACTATCAAGGCCATAATAGAGATTTGTTAGCTAGTTTAATTGACAAGCATGGCTATGTAGAGGATGTGAAAAATTATTTTGATTTTTTGTAAGAGTTGCTTTAATTAACAAATACTAAATAAAGAGTCTGGGACAAAAGTCCTAGCCTCTTTTTGATGTTGGATTGTCGAGCAAGACGCAGTGGTTGAGTGGGCTCTACTACGCTGATTTCAT
>CAURIB010000022.1:0-16609 GCA_963524795.1 uncultured Streptococcus sp. | reverse complement strand
GTTTCCGCTTGTAGAAAAGCAGATGAGTCTGTTATGACCGCTAATTTCATTCTTTAAAACTCCAAATTAATTCCCGGTAAATCAAGGGCAATTTCTGTTACTTCGTAAGTCAAACGATTAAGCATATCCAAACATGGGCGAGCTAGTGTCTCAACTTCTTCTTGGTTGAAATCACTTGGTTGGTCGACAATACGACCTTCAACATGATTGACTTGAGAAATCGTTCCACTAATGACAAATCTATCAAAGACAATCATAAAGCTCAAAACAACTACTAAAGAGGTAACTTGATTTTCTTGATCATGCTGAAGCAACTGGAAGTTTACATCAACCTTAGTTTCAGGTGCTCCATTTTCATTTTCCCATTCAAAGTTACGCGCATCAAAGTGATACTGGCTGACAAATTCTTGTTCACGTTTTAAATTCATTTTCATCTCCATTTGTACAATTACAATATAGTTGCCATTGTACCATATTTTTTTATTTTCTGCTAGAGTTACTAAATACCAATCTCAGTTTTAACAACTTGGGCAATCGTATCTACGTAGTAGTCTACTTCTTCCGTTGTAGGTGCTTCAGCCATGACTCGCAAGAGTGGTTCTGTTCCGCTCGGACGAACTAGGATGCGACCATTTCCTGCCATTTCTGCTTCCATCTTCTCGATAATAGCCTTGATAGCAGGAACTTCCATGGCCTTTTCTTTCATGGCATTTTCCACACGAATATTGACTAATTTTTGTGGGTAAATAGTCACTTCTGCTGCTAATTCTGATAAACTCTTACCTGTTTCTTGCATGATTTTCGTCAATTGCACAGCTGATAACTGACCATCACCAGTTGTATTGTAGTCCATCAAGATAACGTGACCAGACTGCTCACCTCCAAGGTTATAGCCAGACTTTCTCATTTCTTCAACGACATAGCGGTCTCCAACAGAAGTGACTACTTTATTAATACCTTCACGGTCCAAGGCCTTGTGGAAACCAAGGTTGGACATAACTGTTGTTACGATCGTATTTTGAGCCAATTGACCTTTTTTAGAAAGGTATTTCCCGATGATGTACATAATCTTGTCACCATCAACGATTTCGCCATTTTCATCAACGGCAATCAAACGGTCGCTATCACCATCAAAGGCTAAACCAATGGCAGACCCGCTTTCTTTTACAAGTTCTTGCAAAGCTTCTGGATGAGTTGAACCAACGTTCAAGTTGATGTTCAAACCATCTGGAGTTTCTCCAATGACTGTTAATTGAGCACCTAGGTCTGCAAAAATTTGACGAGCACTTGTTGCAGCTGCTCCGTTAGCAGTGTCCAAGGCAACCTTCATCCCTTCAAGAGGAGTTCCAGTTGAAACAAGGTAGGCTTCATATTTACGCAAGCCTTCTGGATAGTCAACAACAGTACCTAATCCTTCTGCACTTGGACGTGGAAGACTATCTTCACTTGCATCAAGCAAGGCTTCGATTTCTGCTTCTTTGTCATCATCTAGTTTAAAGCCATCACCACCAAAGAATTTAATTCCGTTATCAAGGGCTGGGTTGTGACTAGCTGAAATCATGACACCTGCGCTCGCACCTTCTGTTTTAACAAGATAAGCTACGGCTGGTGTTGCAAGAACGCCTAGTTTGTAAACGTGAATTCCGACTGAAAGGAGACCAGCAATCAAAGCCGCTTCTAGCATTTGACCTGAGATACGAGTGTCACGTCCTACAAAAACTTTTGGTGCTTCAGTCGTATGTTGACTGAGAACATAACCTCCAAAACGTCCCAATTTAAAAGCTAATTCTGGCGTAAGTTCTACGTTTGCTTCTCCACGGACTCCGTCCGTTCCAAAATATTTACCCATTTTTTTTATCCTTTTCTATTGTTTTATTAGTCTTTTTTTGAAGAGTCTGGCTTGGTTTCAGAACCAGTTGAAGACGAACTGCCCGAAGATGAGCTTGTAGTTGAAGAGGTAGAACTACTTGCTGATCTAGCTTGTTTGGTTGTTATCTTCATGGTTGTTTCATAGGGTGTAATCACCGTTGGTAAAACTGTTCCATTCTTATCAATAGCTTGTAGAGGAACTGAACCTGTATAATTTCCTGTAATTTTTTCACTAGTTGGTAAAACAGCCACAATCTTATCAATCTTAGACAAGGTATCAACATCACTAGTAACCGAAACGCGTTCATCTGAAACAGTCACACTATCGATAAGAATTCGTTCATCAACCTTACCAGAGTCAATCTGTGGAGTGACTGGTAAATTATCCCGTGTTGCTTTCTTCCCAATTTTAACGGTGATTTTCTGCGGTGTTGCTAGGGCTGTTAAACCACTTGGTAGATTCTCAATGGTCAAGGGAACTTCAACGGTTCCTTCTGTCGCCTGTGTTAAATCTGCAGTAACCTTAAATTTACGAGTGCTTTCTTGCATCTCACTAGCCAAGGTCACTCGATTGGATCCAGTTAAAAATACCGTTACTTCTGAACTAAAACCACTAATAAAATACTGCTCACTATCGTACTGAATATCAATTGGTACATTTACGACCGTATTGGTATAGGTTTCTGTTCGAGCCGGTCTTGCATTATTATTATTTTGATAATTAATAGAGGTAGCGTAAATAAATAAAACGCAAGCAAAGAGGAGTGAGGAGATGATATATAAACTATTTTTTTTCATTCTTCCAGCCTCCTAATATACGCTCTGTTAAGCTTGGCTCTTGTGAATTTTCCGGAATCAGTATACGACGTAGCTCTTCCTCAAATTCTTCCATCGTTAAATCATGCTTAAAGACACCATTATAGGTAATGGAAATACCTCCAGTTTCCTCTGATACCACAAAAGTGAGAGCATCAGAAACCTCAGATAAACCAATGGCTGCACGGTGTCGCGTTCCAAACTCCTTAGAAATACCAGTGTCTTCAGTAAGTGGAAGATAAGCAGATGTTACAGCTATTCGATCACCTTTTATAATGACTGCACCATCATGTAAAGGTGTGTTTGGAATGAAGATATTGATTAAGAGTTCTGCAGAAATCTTAGCATCTAAAGGAATCCCCGTGGAAATATATTCCTGCAAGGTTCTGACACGCTGAACTGATACAAGTGCTCCAATTTTTCGCGGGCTCATATATTCAACTGCTTTAACAAAGGCCTGAATCATCTGTTCTTCTGAACTCATTGGTGTACTTGAAAAGAAATCAGTCGCACGTCCTAATCGCTCTAAACCTGTCCGAATTTCTGGAGAGAAAATAACAACCGCTGCGATAACACCGTAAGTAATCAATTGATTGATCAACCAAGAAATAGTCGTCAAGCCCAGAGTATTTGCTACTATCTGAGCTAAGATAAAGACTAAAACCCCTCGAACCAGGATCATAATCTTGGTTCCTGCAATTGATTTTGTAAATTGGTATAAGATATAGGCAACGATAAGAATATCAATCACATTTATCAGAATACTCCAAGGACTGGAAAACAAACTAGACCAGTATTGAAGATTAGATAATTGCTGAAAATTCATTCTAGGCCTCCTCTCCATAAAAAAGCTACTCTTCATTATATCATTTTATATGAAAATTTTCTTCCCCCTACTTCATTTTAAATTGGTAGAAAATATGATAGAATAAAATGATAGAAATGAATTAAGGAGAAACCATGTCTGAACTATATGATATTACCATTGTAGGAGGTGGACCTGTCGGTCTTTTCGCAGCCTTTTATGCTCACCTTCGTCAAGCCAAAGTACAAATCATCGATTCTCTTCCTCAACTAGGTGGTCAACCTGCCATCCTATATCCTGAAAAACAAATTCTCGATGTTCCAGGTTTTCCAAACCTCACAGGGGAAGAATTGACTAACCGCCTTTTGGAACAACTTGAAGGGTTTGAGACACCTATTCACCTCAATGAAACTGTTCTTGAGATTGAAAAAGAGGATGATGTTTTTAAGATTACAACTAATAAGGGAAATCATACTTCTAAAACCGTTATTATTGCTATGGGAGGCGGTGCTTTTAAACCACGTCCACTCGAATTAGAAGGTGTTGAAGGCTATGACAATATCCACTACCACGTTTCTAACATTCAACAATACGCTGGTCAGAAGGTAACCATTCTGGGCGGTGGTGACTCTGCCGTTGACTGGGCTTTAGCTTTTGAAAAGATTGCTCCAACTACACTTGTTCACCGTCGCGATAACTTCCGTGCACTTGAGCATAGCGTCCAAGCCTTGCAAGAGTCTTCGGTAACTATCAAAACACCATTTGTGCCGAGTCAACTTCTTGGTGACGGCCAAACTCTTGACAAGCTTGAAATCACAAAAGTCAAATCCGATGAAACCGAAAGCGTTGAACTCGACCACCTCTTTGTCAACTATGGCTTTAAATCTTCTGTAGGTAATCTTAAAAAATGGGGATTAGAACTGAACCGCCACAAGATTATCGTCAATAGCAAGCAAGAGTCAAGCCAAGCTGGAATTTATGCTATCGGTGACTGCTGCTACTACGAAGGTAAGATTGACTTGATTGCAACAGGTCTTGGTGAAGCACCAACTGCCGTCAATAATGCTATCAACTATATCGACCCAGAACAAAAAGTACAACCAAAACACTCAACAAGCCTATAATGTCAAAATTACAACTTTATTAAAAAATCAAGTGAAATTTCATGATAAAACGCATAATAACAAGTATCCAAAGAACTTGCTATTATGCGTTTTTATGATTTTAAAAACTTTTCCACTAACCACCTTTATTTGCTTTTTATATAAAGTTTAATACTTATTGATTAGTTTTTTAATATTTCCCCTCATTCCGACATATTCAGACTAACAAACTCTGTGCACCGTATAAGTAATACTAGATAATATTCTATCTTAGTGTAATTTGTAGTGAAAGTTCGAAGTTAACATTTACAAATTGACGTTAAATACAGTTATGAACATGTTATAAAGTTTGATGTTAGGGCTGTTAGATTAATTATTACATAAGTTAAGTGTTAAACTGGCTCATTTATTATTCTGTATCGGTAATATAAATTTAACTTCAGCACCACGACAAGCTTCTCTATTTTTCAAGATTACTGATCCACCATGTAATTTAATTATTTGTTCAGTAATAAATAGTCCAATACCATAATTGGTTGCAGAATGCCTGCTATAATCTCCACGATAGAACTGTTCTTTTGCGTGAATTAAATCGATATCAGAAAAACCTTTCCCGTTATCTAATATTGATATTTCTAAAAATTCATCTACAGTTTTTATATTCAATTCCAATGTAACTATTCCATTATTATTTTCAATTGAATTCGCTAAGACATTTTGCAATGCTCTCTCTAAGAGTTTCAAGTCTACACTCATTATACCATCTTCAACTACTACATTAGTTTTTAGATTGTTAGAATTAATTGACATTAGTTCTTTAGAAACTGTTACCAATTGTTCTGATACAGTTTTTACTGCCAACGATTGTGGCTGGTATTCAGTGGCATTAGAATTCTTATTCATGATTAGAAGTGTTTTTATATATTCAGATATTCTATTGCTATTACTCAGTATATAATCTATATAAATACTCTGGTCCTCTGTCACAGATGTCTTTTTAAGCAACTCAGTATTTCCTTGAACAATAGATACTGGGGTTTTCAAGTCATGTATCAAAGCAGAAATCTGTTTTTGCTTGTTTTCTTCCTGTATCCACTCTTTGATTAATGACTCTTGCAAAGCATTTCTCATTTTCTCTAAACTAAATAGAACTTCATTAAATTCTTTGACTCTTGAATAATGCAGGTCAAAATCTAAAGTTTGTTCTGATATTTTTTCGGAAGCAGCAAATATAGGTGAGAGTTGTTTCACAAGATATTTAGCCCATACTATTGTAACAACCAATGTATTTAGTAAACTAACTAGAATTAGAATACTGACATACACTGCGTTGACATTAGGAAAATATTCTGCCATGAATTTATTTGTAAAATAGGGTTTTACTGAATATTGAATAATACAATAACCATCATTTCGTAAAATTTCTATATAGCTATAAGATGGGGTATTATAGACTCTCTCATTATTATAGTATCGAATTGCTCGATCTTCTTCATCTTTACTCATTGAACTAGTAATGATATTTCCATCCTTTGAAATTAATAGATATGAGGCATTATCTGGTATAAGATTTTTGTCAAAGGTCTCTGTATTGGCTATCGCATTCTTCCGCTCATGAATCTGATTTTCTGTGTAATCGGCAGGTAAAATAAATCCTAATGAATACATGGTGTTGAACATCAGAATTACTAAACCAAGTGAAAGAAACAATACAATTCCTACACTTATTAGATATTCTAAAAATATTATTCTTAGCGATTGCCCTTTTAATTTTATTCCCATTTATATCCAATTCCCCATACAGTTACAACTGGAGATACACCTTCCTTCTGTAATTTTGCGCGAATATTCTTAATATGTTCTGAAATAGCTGAAGAATTACCTATTCCATCATATCCAAATATCATCTCATAAATCTGTTCTCTTGAAAATACTTGCCCACGCCTACGAGCTAGAAGTTCACAAATTCGATACTCAGATTTTGTAAAAGAAATTTTCTTATCATTTACATAAATTATATTCGCTGATAAATCAAATCTAATTTCTCCAAGATTTAAACTTAAATGTCTCTCTCGGTTTTCTCGACGTAAATGAGCATCAACTCTCGCAATTAATTCATTTACTCCAAAAGGTTTTAAAATGTAATCATCAGCTCCTGTTGAAAAACCCGAAACAATGTCACTTTCCAAAGATTTTGCAGTTAAAAATAAGATGGGACAGTCTACTCTATCTCTAATAGATTTACAATAAGATATACCATCGATTTTTGGCATCATTATATCTAACAAGATTAAATCATACTCTGATAATTTAGAAATAGGTACTTCTGTTGGATTTTGAAAAATATCTACATGATATAATTTTTGCGTTAAAATATTTTTGATTAAGACCAAAAGATCCATTTCATCATCTATAGCTAATATTTTCACCATCTTATTACCACCTTCATTTCTATTCCATATTAGTTCTGCCGTTCCATTTATTAAACCAAATCAAACTTACAAATAACATTACAACTATTATTGGTGTTGCAACTAAAGACCATTTAAAAAATTCAAAATAAAATGAGTTTTCACCTGAAATTTTATCTACAAAATAAAGACCACAAAGTCTGGAAGGCCATGAACTTGGTAAGTAATACCAAATATTATCCCCCATACTTGTAACAGCAAGTAGCGCTATCAAAGTTTCAAAGAAACCAAGACCAATAGAGGCTCCACTCCCAAATCTGAGGCTAATAACCAGATGTATTAAATATAACGGAACAACTCCTATAATAATTAAGACTAATTCCAATACCAAATCATAAAATTCTTGATAATTAAAAAACATCAAAAAACTACTTTGGAGTAAAATAAGTGATAGTGATGCACACAACAATAAAGATAATAACTTACCTATATACATACTAGTTCTTGATTGCGAACCAGTTAACATTATCTGAAAGCAACCAGCTTCTGCTTCCATTTCTATTACCTTTGCAGTAATGAAACCAATAACAATCGGGAACAATGCACCTAATGTAATCAAATAATTTAATGTGACATCCTCTATTGAATACCTACTTAAGCCCGTAAATTTAAAACCAGCATATATCATAATCACAAATAGTATTGGGAGTAACAGATATAACCAGGGTAACCAAGTATGTTTTATCTTATATAACTCAGATTTTAAAATATTTTTCACTATCTTACCTCCTGTTTTGCAAACCAAATAGATGATAAGTAAGATAATAGAAGAAATAACAGAATTGAGAAGATACATGGAGGAAAAATTGATGTGTTTAACATCATATTTTCTGCATCTGCTGGTAGTCCATTTGGCATAATTTTCAGCATTGGAACCATCGTTCTTATACTCCAACTATATGGAGATAACAGCCAATAATTTCCAGTAGAAAACACAATTCCAAGTGCAACACCAAATAAACCATTTATCATAAGACTAGTAGAAAAACCAAACTTTTTAGCTAATAGTAGGCAAAATGGAATTTGCCATATGCTTGATACCACTAATACTATACTTGAAACTAATAAAGTACTAAAGCTATAGCTTAAAAATATTTGATCTCCAAAAATAAATTGTACAATTAAAACTGCTATCAAATGAACCAAACTGGCCATCAGAATCAAACAGCTTGCCACTATAATTTTTGATATCCAAATCTTTCGCAAATCAATACTGAGAGGATAAACTGCCCTATATTTTATTTTTTTATCTTCGTATCGATTCATTAAAGCAGGAATCAGTGCATAAGTTATTGGCATAATTATAGTATACCACCAATTATATGAATCTACTGTAAAATATGGTGGTACCAGTAAATAAGATAGAATTATCAAAGATATAGGTATTATATAGATTATTTTTTTTAAAAAAGTTCTTTTATATTTTAAATAATCACCAAGAATATAATTCATCATTTTTTAATTCTCCTTCTTTACTACTTCCAAAAATAAATTTTCTAAACTTTCTTGAGAGTCTTTTATATCTTGGTATTTTAATTCACCTTCACATATTATCCCGATATAATCTGCAACTTGCTCAACTTCGGAAATATTATGGCTGGATAGAATTACTGTAATGCCTTGTTTTGGGAAGCCAAGAATCATCTCCCTTAATTCTTGAATTCCCAATGGATCTAAGCCATTGGTTGGTTCATCTAAAATTAATAATTTAGGATTATTTAACAGTGCTATTGCAATTCCTAATCGTTGTTTCATTCCTAAAGAAAATTTTCCACTTCTTTTTTTACCTGTATTTGATAGACCAACAATTTGTAGAACTTCATCAATTCTTGATTCGGGTAATCCAAGTAACATTGTTCTTACTTTTAAATTTTCTCTTGCACTTAAGTTCTCATACAAGGGAGGTAACTCTATCAAGGCACCAATTTGTTCGAGATCCGTTCTACTCCATATATGATCATTAAAGATAATATCTCCGGACGATTTGTGGAGCATTCCTGTTATCATCTTTAGTGTAGTTGATTTCCCAGCACCATTTGGACCAAGTAATCCGTAGATACAATTCTCTTTCACTTGTAATGAAATATTATTCACTACAAGTTGATTCCCAAATTTCTTTGACAAATTCCGTGTCTCTAAAATATTTTTTTCCATTTTGATCCTCCTTAAATTTACACCTCAATGATAAAATATAAATTTAAAGATTTTATAAAGAAAATACATAAAATTTTATTGATTTTTAAAAATAAACTATAACTACTCAATTTAATAAAGATAGGAGTATCCTCAGTTTAATATCCTGGATAAATTTTACCTCATTCTGCTCTAATCTAGATAAATAACATCTAAGTAAATCGTTACAAGATACCTGTCACATTTTTTTATATAAATTTGAGATCCAAAAAAAGATTCGAATTATAAATTTAAAATTTTTAACATTCTATCCAGAACCTTAATTTTTTTAAAGCAACTAAGCTCCTTAAAATGAAAATTCTACTGAATGAAACTTCAGTAGAATTTTTAGGATTTGAGGTTATTTTAAAAATTTTCAAACATCTATTTCGATACATCTTTTTTTAACATCAATATATTATTTTTTACAGTTCATCTGCAAAATGATTGATAAATTCCACTCTCTCTACTCCGTCAAGAAATATCCCATCGACGAATACAGCAGGATGGGGTTTTCTTGCCGTCAATAGCACATCGTGATCTGATGTTTTTACTAACACAGTTCTGTTAGTTATCCTTACCCTCGTCTCACTTTCCAGCGCCCTGAGTTCAATCTCATGAGCGACTTGTCTCAATAGCTTCTCACACGCTATTTTAGCTTCTCTGTACGTTGTAGATTTACTGATGACGTAATCAGCAAGTTCAATGATTTTATCTTCCAATTCTAACTACCTTTCAAATATGGTATAATCAAAATAAAATGATTGGAGAAATCTTATGGATCCTAGTAAACTATTCTGCTTGTTTTGCGGTTGCTCTGTTCCAAATCACAACGATACTTTTCGAGAAGATGAGCACTACTTTTTGATTCGTCGTCCACATTTTGCCAGCGAAGAAAATTTTAGTGACAAAATAACAATACAAACAATGAATTGTCCAAATTGCCATAAAGTTTCAATCGACATCGTGGGCGTAGGAAGTCAATTTCCAAATCGCATTACACACTTCAATCCAATTTCTCTCGCTAAAGCCTATCCAGATTACATTCCACAAACTATCAGAAGTGATTATGAAGAAGCTCACGCTATCTTAAATCTCAGCCCGAAAGCTTCTGCCACCCTCTCTAGGCGTTGCCTTCAAGGAATGATTAGGGATTTTTGGGGGATTTCGAAAGCAAGATTAGTAGATGAGATAGACGCTTTAAAAGATATTGTTGACCCAAGTACTAAAAAGGTACTTGATGCCCTACGAAAACTTGGGAACATTGGAGCTCATCCAGAAAAAGATATAAATCTCATAGTGGATATTGAACCCAATGAGGCTCACCTGTTGCTGAAATTCATAGAATTACTTATGCAAAAATGGTATATTGAACGCCATGACAACAAGCAATTACTACAAGATATTTTAGATTTGGACAAAGATAAACAAAATCAACGCAGATCTAAAAATTCTTGATAATACGGAGAACAATGATCTAATTCAAATATTAGATCGCCGTCCATATTGTAATATTGCTCGACAATTCGAATTTTATCCGCTTCAGTTCCTTCGCCTATCAAAATCGAAAGGTGGATAACTTTTTCAACCTTCAATCCATCAGGTCTACCACGTCTATCGTGGTATTTTTCTTTTTGTCCTGGCATTTCCCTACTCCTTTCTTTTTTTTCTCTCTGTGAGCAATAACTAGGAGGGGAATTGCGCCCCTCTACGCTACTCTAGTATCTTTCGCTTCTTCAACCTTTTCAAGAACCAAGATTGTAAGAGCCATTTCTTGAAAGTCCTTGTCATCAAATCCGATGACGTCGCCGTAAACTCTGATTGTGTTATACAATTCGTACATATCATCTGATGATGGCTTTTCACGATCTAGGATTTCTCCAAGTTTCAATGAACGTTCTCTGCGATTATTAACTTGTAAGACTTCTTTTGCTAGTGCGATTTGTTCTTGTGTTGTAAGCCCTTTGTTCATGGTGTTTCCCTCCGGTTTGTTTTTTCTTATTTCCTTAAGCTTGATTTGTTTATATCTCATCTCGAGATATAAACAAAGAACTTTTTATCTCTTTTTGAGATTTTTTTATTTGTTTTTTTGTCACATTAGTATATAATAAAAAAGAAAGGAGTTAATTGATATGAATATACTAGGGAACTCAATTAAAGAGGTGAGAAAGTCCAAAAAGTTAACTCAAAAAAAACTTGCCGAGCTGACAGGTTTTAAACAAAATACAATTTCTAACCATGAAAATGGTAATAGACAATTAGATGAAGGAGATATAAGAATATATGCTCAGTCTTTGGGGGTATCGCCTCAATATTTATTTGATTTGTCGAAGCCTTCATCTGTTGATTTTTCTGCTCCTACTTCCTCAATCCAAACCATCTACGATGAACTAACTCCTCCAAGGCAAACCAAGGTCTTGACCTACGCAGAGAAGCAACGGGATGAGCAGAGGAACGAAGAAGAAACGAAGACAAACGAAGTATCGGAAGCCATTCAGCTCTATAGTTACGACTACTACGACCACCCAGCTTCTGCAGGTACAGGGCAGTATTTGAACGATGTCCGAGTGGAACGGATTGAGTTGCCAGTAGATGTTGATGCCGACTTTGTCATCCCAATCAATGGGGACTCTATGGAGCCTGACTACCACGATGGCGACCTTGTCTTTATCCAAACCAGCGTGGATTTGAATGACGGTGTTATCGGAGTGTTTAACTATAACGGCGATGCTTATATCAAGCAGCTTTTCATTGACAAAGAACAGGCACACCTACATAGCTTAAACGCAGCGTACAAGGATATGCCAATCACACCAGAGACAGACTTCCGAATTATTGGCGAGGTTGTGGATTTGTATAGAGGCTAGAGGAAACAAAATTTAACAAAATGCTTGACAAAGATCAAGTAATACAGTAAAATGGAGATAATTTAAAAAGAAAAGTGTCAGTAACTCTACGGGGTCTGATGCGGAAAGAGTCTTCTCCATTTACTTGGAGGAGGCTTTTTTTGAAACCATTTAAAACATTGGAACAGCAACTTGATATGCTCAAGGATAGAAATCTTGCTATCACCAATAAAGAGCGTACATTAAAATACTTATTAAGCAACAACTACTACAATATCATCAACGGATACAGTAAGTTCTTTCAGATAACGGGTAGTGATAATTATATAGAGGGCGTTACCTTCGATGAAGTGGCTTCTCTTTATACTTTCGACAAGGATATTAAAAGAGCAATATTGCAATCTATACTTGAAGCAGAGCATCATATAAAATCTATTACAGCTCATAGATTTGCAGAGGCTTATCAAAACCAACAATATGCTTATCTCGACACTAAAAACTATGACAACGATAAAATCCTCGATGTAGGCTATATCATTTCTAAACTCTCCAGAATTGTGAACTATAATAAAAATAGACGTGGAACTTCTATCAACCACTACTATACTAACCACAAAGATGTCCCAATCTGGGTTTTGACTGACTACTTGGAATTTGGGGATACACGACATATTATCGAAAATTTGCCAACTTGTCTTCAAAATAAAATTGCAAAGGATTTAGTTAGTTTTATAAAAACAAACAATCCTAATTTCACTGGTGTATTCCCTCCAGAAACTATGATTTCTTTTTTAAAAAATATCAACCAAACAAGAAATGTATGTGCTCACAACAACAGACTACTCAACTATAATTGTAGTGCAAATAGTGTCTGCTTTGCTCCTATCCATGATGATTTCAATTTACAAGACGACAATTCCAGAAAATCAGTTTACTCAACAGTTGTAAGTTTGCAGTGTTTCATTAGTTCTGAAGAATTCAATCGCTTATGGAATACTCTCAGAAAGAAAGTTAGAAAACTTGAAAATAAGCTAAAATCCGTTGATATAAACATCATAAATGCTACCTTAGGGTTTCCTGATGATTGGCACTGTAATGAACCAAGAATATAAATAAAGGCTCTATAATTTCTGTAGTGGGTAAAACCACCATAGGAATTATGGAGCCTATTTTGTTGTAGAAAAAAAGTCCCATAAGACCTATAATGAAAAGTGACCAAACCATCATTAGAAAGAATCTTATGGAACAATTAAATTTTATCACAAACTTACTCGAAATTAAAGACAAGAACATCATAATCTTGGATTATCTTGATGCTGGAACGCATAAAGAAATCATCGCTAAGCTAGATTATCCTGCTCCTAAGTGTCATCACTGCCTAGGTCAAATGACTAAATATGACTTCCAGAAAGAATCTAAAATCCCCTATCTAGAGTGTGCAGGCTATAAGACACTCATTCGATTGAGAAAACGCCGTTTCCGTTGTAAAGTCTGCGGGAAAATAGCTGTCGCAGAGACTTCCTTAGTCAAAAAGAATCACCAAATCGCGACCATCGTCAACCAGAAAATCACTCAAAAATTAATCGAGAAAGTCTCTATGACGGCTATCGCAGAAAGTCTATCTGTCTCTACTTCGACAGTCATTCGTAAATTGAAAGAATTCAAATTCAAGACAGATTTATCTTTCCTTCCAACTCACATGTCTTGGGATGAATACAGCTTCAAGAAAGATAAGATGAGCTTCATTGCACAGGATTTTGATTCCAGAAAGATCGTAACTATCCTGGATGGACGAACTCAAGTGACTATTCGCAATCATTTTCTTCGTTATTCTAGTCAGGTGAGAAGTCGCGTGAAAGTCATTACAATGGATATGTTTAGTCCCTATTACGATATTGCCAGAAAACTTCGCTTGCGAATTTCAAGGCTCAGGCTGAAACAGTTCCCCAGACTGTTTCACTCCCAAATGCTAAAATCGTTCTCGACCGCTTTCACATTGTCCAACATCTCAGTCGAGCTATGAATCGTCTTCGCATCCAAGTCATGAATCGTTTTGATCGTAAATCGCACGAATATAGAGCATTAAAACGTTACTGGAAACTCATTCAACAGGATAGCCGTAAACTTAGTGATAAACGTTTTTATCGCCCTACTTTTCGCTCGCACTTGACCAATAATGAGATTCTCGAAAAGCTCCTTGCATACTCTCAAGAACTTAGACAGCACTACGACCTCTATCAACTATTACTGTTTCATTTCCAAGAGAAACAAACAGACCATTTCTTTGAACTGATTGAAGAAACGATTTCTTGTGTAAATCCTATTTTTCAAACTGTTTTTAAGACCTTTTTGAAAGACAAGGACAAAATCATGAACGCACTGGAACTGCCCTACTCAAACGCGAAACTAGAGGCTACTAATAACCTCATTAAGGTCATCAAGCGCAATGCTTTTGGCTTCCGGAACTTTAAAAACTTTAAAACTAGAATCCTCATTGCTTTGAACATCAAAAAGGAGAGAACCATGTTGGTTCTCTCCAGGTTATAACTTTTCATCAACCCACTACAGTTGACAGAGAGCCTGAAAACATTGATAATTCAAGGGGTTGTTTTATATCGCTATAATTCATCTGCAATTTTGTTGATCTTTCTCAGGCGATGATTGACACCACTTTTGGTTAAGGGATTGGTCAGACTATCTGCCAACTTTTGAATAGAATAGTCTGGATGCTGGATACGCAGACGGGCAACTTCCTGCAAGTCTGCTGGCAAATTATCCAAGCCAATTCTATCTTTGATTTTACTGATATTGTTGATGGTTTTCATACTCGCTGAAACCGTCCGAGCAATATTAGCCGTCTCTGCATTATTAGCACGATTGAGATCATTACGGGTTTCACGTAAAATTTTGATGCCTTCGAAAGTATCACGCGCCTGCATGGCTCCAATAACTATGAGAAAATCCATGATATCCTCAGCACGCTGAAGATAGGTCACTGCACCTTTTTTTCGTTCAATCACCTTGGCATCCAACAAGAAATGCTGAAGAAGCGCAGCGATCCCTTGGGCATGGTCCAGATAGACTGAGCTGATTTCAAGCTGGTATTTACCAGAGTCTGGATCTCGAATACTTCCATTCGCCAAAAAGGCTCCACAGAGATAGGCACGACCCGCTTCCTCATCTGCCAGAATTTCAGGCGCAATACCAGTCTCTAGTCCAAAGAAGGAGTCTGCTAAGTGCAAATCACTGAGTAGTTCTTGAACTCGCTCATCCGTAAAAACAGTATAGACTCGATTTTTACGAAGATTACTCCTCTGATGGTGACGAATTTCTGATTTAATCTCATAGAAGTGCAAAAAAGACTCATAGAGATGACGGGCTAACTTGGCATTTTCTGTCACAACTGACAGGGTTAAGCCAGAAGTCGATAAACCAATACTACCAGACATCTTAATAATGGCAGATAGTTCGTGGCGACTCAGATGGTGCTGACCCAAAATTTCTTCTTTTACTGCAACTGTGAAGCTCATTTTCTCACCTGTATAATGCGCATGAGCTCATCTACGATTAAATCACCATCGTGGAAGGCTCCCCCATTTTCCAAGCGTAAGAAATTAGATGAAATAACACGAGGGACTTGCTGACGCAAACCTTCAAAATCATGTTCAACCTGTACTAAATACTCATCAAATCGGTTGGTATCCATATAATCCCTCGGAACCTTTTCGATGTTAACAAGGACAGTATCAATAAATGGACGGCCCAAATGACTATGCAAGACTTCTACGTGATCACTATCTGTGAAATGCTCGGTCTCTCCACGTTGGGTCATGATGTTGCAGACATAGGCAATTTCAGCCTTGGTTTCCAGAAGGGCCTGGCCAATTTCTTCAATAACAATATTAGGCAAAATCGAAGTAAAGAGTGAACCTGGGCCCAAGACAATCATATCACTCTCAAGAATGGTATTCACCACTCGACGGCTAGCCTGCGGTTTCTCATCGTCTAGAGTGTTGGTGACATAAACATGGTCAATCATACCTGGATGGTCTGCAATGTGACTTTCTCCAGCTACTTCTGTCCCATCTTTAAAGACGGCATGGAGTGTCAAAGGATGGTCACTTGATGGGAAAATCTTTCCAGTCGTATGGAAAAACTTACTCAGCAATTGCATGGCGTTATAGGTTGAACCCTGCATTTCAGAAAGCCCTGCTATGAGAATATTCCCTAGCGGATGTCCAGCAAAGGCACCTGCATCTTCCGAGAAGCGGTATTGAAAAACCTTTTCATAGAACTTTGGCATATCTGACATGGCAACAAGCACATTGCGTAAATCTCCAGGTGGTGTCAACTGCTGCATATTTTTACGCAGTTCACCTGAAGAACCTCCATCATCAGCAACAGTTACAATGGCTGCAATGTCAACATCTCTTTCCCGCAAACTTTTTAAAATAACAGGGATTCCAGTTCCTCCACCAATCACCGTAATTTTTGGTTTTCTCATGAACGGTTTACCGTTTCCTTTCT
>CAURIB010000021.1:0-16712 GCA_963524795.1 uncultured Streptococcus sp. | reverse complement strand
CCGATTTTAATTTGTTAAATCGGTCTTCTAGTTCTGATTCTGGAATGATTTTATTTGCTTGGTTCTTATAGCTTTTTGTATCCTCATTCCAATAAATACCAAATTTTGAAGAACCTCCTCCACCAATTCCCATAAATAATGAATGGTACTTTCCTATCTCAAGAGCATAGCAAAAAGAATTACTTGTAGCACCTTTCCCAATGACATATTCATCGATAGACATGGTTAGAATTCTATCAAGTGGCCACTCCTTAAGAAATTCTTCTCTCAATTCTTCATTTTTCAAACTGTATTGTTTTGCAGATTCTCTTAAATTAATTTCATTTTCTTGATACCAATCATAAAAATCTTCTAAACTAACTCTTCTATCATTCATCAATTAGACTCCTTTTACTGATAATGTTTGAATATTACACTATCTATTAACATATATTTCAAATCTAGAATAACACATCCCATTAAAAAAGAAAAGAATTTCTAAAGAAAAAGCCCAGTGTAGAGAGCTTTATTCCCTCATAACACTAGACTTCTTTTTTTATTTTAGTAATACTCACCCTGGCGGTAGTCCCATGAGTTAAAGGTATCTGACAGGTGCATCATGATTTTATCAATGTCAAGCCCTTTGCGGATAACGACTGGTGCTGGTGAAGTTGAACGTGCTCCTCCTTGTTCTGGGATGAGTTTTCCGTCCTTATCGACCATAGAAACCATCACACCTTGCTCGTAGCGCGTTTCAATCGTTTTGTCCGGTTGGATGGAAGCCACATAGTCGTCTGCTTCAATGACAAGGTCCACTGCTCCTTCGATACGTTCCCCGATACCTTCCACCTTACCACGGTTTCCTTTACCAGATGGGTTAGCAGATGAGGCATAGACCATTTTACCTTCTTCCCAAAGTTTGGCAGCCAACTGTTCACCAGCTTTACCAAACTTGATGACAAAACAGCTCGTTCCACGCACGTCAGTCATAAGTTCTTCACGACCATCACCGTATGCTTTCAATTTTTCAAAGGCTTCTGGTTTCCAAGGAAGGATACAACCGAGGAGAATATCTTCGTCCCAATGTTTTTGATAGAAGGCTTCGATTTCAGGATTTAGCTGTGCTAAAGCGCGAAGCTCGTCCATGCTACCACAAAGTACAACACCTGGTTTGTTACGGTTACGCTCTTTAGCTTCAAACTTACGCTCAAGACCTGCCTTATCGCTAGTCATGATAATGTAACCAACTTTAGTAGGACAAACGATACATCCACCCTCACCTTTTAAAATGTCATAGCCTTCTTGAGATAGTGTTCCGTTCCATTGAATGTGTTTTGTCATAGTTCTATTTCCTTTTCTATATTTATTCTAATCCTGCCAGTAGGCTGGGCGTTGTTTTTCATAAGCAGCAATCAAATCTTCGTACTGCATGGTAATACCGATATCATCCAAACCATTTAAGAGCTTGTGTTTCCACTCGCTATCGATTTCGAAAGTGAATTCTCCAACTGGTGAGATGATTTTTTGTTGCTCCAAGTCTACAGTTACCTGATCGTTTGGTCTCAATTGGGCGAGTTTTTCTCTAACTTCCCTTGGTTGAACAATTGGCAACATGCCATTATTGAGCTCATTATTGTAATGAATGTCACCGAAAGATCCTGCAATCACGACCTTAAAACCATAGTCTGCTAGCGCCCAAGCTGCGTGCTCCCTCGAAGAACCAGCTCCAAAGTTATCTCCAGTGATGAGTATAGTAGCTTTGCGATATTCAGGTCGGTTAAAGACAAAATCTGGATCCTCAGTGTACTTATCGTCCAGATAACGCCAAGCATACATGAGGTATTTGCCAAAACCTTTCTTGTCAATCAACTTCAGAAACTGTTTGGGAAGAATTTGGTCGGTGTCGATGTTATCATTCATGAGAGGAACGGTCGTTCCCGTATAAACTGTAAATTTCTCCATATCCTCTCCTTACTGAGCTTCTGGCATTTGCCGTACATCTACGAAACGTCCTGCGATCGCTGCCGCAGCTGCCATTGCTGGACTACAGAGATGAGTCTTAGCACCAAATCCTTGTCGATCTTCAAAGTTACGATTGCTAGTTGAGGCACAATGAACACCATCTGGTACTTTATCAGGATTCATTCCTAGACACATAGAACAGCCTGGATCTCTCCACTCAAAGCCAGCATCTAGAAATACCTTGTCCAAACCTAACTTCTCAGCAGCTCGCTTGACTGGTCGAGAACCAGGAACTACAATTGCTGTTAGATTGGGAGCTATTTTCTTTCCTTTGACAAATCGCGCAGCCAGTTGCAAATCACTAAGTCTAGCGTTGGTACAAGAGCCAATAAAGACATAGCCTAGTTGGATATCTGCTGGTTTTTGACCTGGTTGCAAATCCATGTAATGATAGGCTCGTTCATCATTCATATCTTTTATTTCTGGGAAGCTACTATCAAAATCAACACCCATAGCTGGATTTGTTCCCCAAGTCACCATAGGAGCCAATTCAGAGACATCCATTCGGATAACCTTGTCATAAACAGCATCGTCGTCGCTAACAAGCCTTTTCCAATCAGCAACTGCTGCGTCAAAATCCTTTGGAATACACTCACGTCCCTTTAGATAGTCATAAGTTGTCTGGTCTGGGTTCATAATTCCCATCTTTGATCCAAACTCAATGGACATATTGCAGATGGTCATTCGCTCT
Organism: uncultured Streptococcus sp.; assembly: GCA_963524795.1. Classification (GTDB taxonomy): domain Bacteria; phylum Bacillota; class Bacilli; order Lactobacillales; family Streptococcaceae; genus Streptococcus. Next base: position 14,020 of record CAURIB010000021.1, on the reverse strand, counting down.
TCCATACTGAATGCATCAATCGCTTGACCACGATACTCAACCACGTAGCCAACACCACAAGCAACGCCATACTTGGCAATCAAGGCTAGAATGAAATCCTTGGAATAAACTCCCTTTTGAGGAACTCCAGTGAATTCTACCAGCATTTTCTTGGGTTTGACCTGCCAAATGGTTTGAGTTGCAAAGACATGTTCAACCTCACTAGTTCCAATTCCAAATGCAATCGCTCCAAAAGCTCCATGGGTTGCTGTATGGCTATCACCACAGACGATGAATTTTCCTGGTTGTGTTCGTCCTGTTTCTGGACCAACCATGTGAACGATGCCCTGTTTTTCAGAACCATGGGCCGCATGTTCAATCCCGAATTCCTCAACATTTTCTGCCAACTTATCAATTTGAGCCTTGGATATTACATCTCGAATATCATAAATATTGACAGTCGGAACATTGTGGTCAAAGGTCCCAAATGTCAAGTCTGGTCGTCTCAATCTGCGTCCTGCGTCTCGTAATCCTTGAAATGCCTGAGGACTGGTCACTTCGTGGATATAGTGTTGATCCACATACATGAGTTGTGGTTGTCCCTCTTCTCCTGTGATCACATGGAGGTCCCATAATTTATCAAAAATTGATTTTCCTGCCATTCATTACCTCCATACAAAATACAAAGCTACTAGTGTAGTTACTATTCCTAGGAACCAAACCGTTTTAAAGTACCATTTTCTAGTCTTGTGATGAAAAGTGAGTCCTGCCAACCAGGCACCAAAACCGCCACAAAAGAACGCAAATGATAATAAATATTTTTCTGGGATGCGCCAAGCACCTCTTCTTGCCTTGAATTTGTCAATGCCATAGATCAAGAAAATGATGAGATTCCAAATCAGGAGGGCAAAAGTAATTCCTTGATTTATCTTCATAATCTTTCAATGATGGCTTCCGTCATTTCCTTGGTCGAAGCCTGTCCTCCTAAATCTCTCGTTAAAATACCTGCAGCTAGACTTGCCTCAACAGCACGCTCGATACGCTCCGCATCCTCATATCGTCCAAAACTATCTCGCAACATCATCGCAACTGATAAAATCATGGAAATGGGATTGGCAATGCCTTGACCTGCTATATCAGGTGCTGAACCATGAATCGGTTCATAAAGGCTCGGTCCATTTTCAGAGTGACTAGCCGATGGCATAACTCCAAGTGTACCAGATAGAACGCTTGATTCATCAGATAAGATATCTCCAAAAAGATTTTCTGTCACGATAACATCAAACTTAGCAGGATTAGTAATCATGAGCATGGCAGCTGAGTCAACCAGCTGATGCTCCAAGGTTACATCTGGAAAATCTTTTGCGACTTCATCAGCAACTCTCCTCCATAGTTTTGAAGTTGCTAACACATTTTGTTTATCGATACTTGTAACGACTTTTCTCCGACTCCTTGCGATTTCAAAAGCCTTACGAATAATCCGCTCTACTTCCTCATAGCTATAATCGTTGATATCACGTGCCGATTTCTCTTCAAGGATATGATCTCCAAAGTAAATCCCACCTGTCAACTCACGCACTACTACAAAGTCAACACCAGCAATTCGATCTGGCTTAAGAGGTGATAAATGATTGAGACTCTCAAATATCTTTACTGGACGAATATTAGCATAGAGATTGAGTTCCTTACGAAGAGTCAGCAAGCCTTGTTCAGGTCGGACTGCGGCATTATCATACTGGGGACTACCGATAGCTGCTAGAAGAATAGCGTCTGCTTCTCTACATGCCTTGAGTGTTTCATCTGGTAAGGGATGTCCTGTAGCATCAATACCTGCACCTCCAAACGGTCGTCTGTCTATCTCAAAGTCAAATCCTGTTTTTTCAGCTATCGATGCAAGAACTACTAAACCAGCTTCCATGATTTCTGGTCCAATCCCATCCCCTGCTAGGGCAACTATTTTCTTTGTCATGGTATTCTCCTTTAAAGACTAGGCATGTCGCGATAGGAAACTGTTGTTCCCATCTCACCAGCATTCTCTTTTTGAACAAAGGTATTGGCATTAATGTAGGCAATAGCCGAAGCCTTCAACACATCGAAATCAAGGCCGGCTGCGTTAAATATAGTCTCTGTATCTCTGTTTTCAACAGTAACCAAGACTCTAGCCTGAGCGTCTATACCATCCGTTACCGCATCAATGGTGTAGGATACCAGGCGGACAGATTGGTTAAAGAACTTATCGATAGCGTTGAATATAGCCTCAACAGAACCTTGCCCTGTCGCATTAAATTCGACTTTCTCACCATCCATATTAGCCAGGCTAACAAGCGCTTCAATGTCATTTTCTGCATGAGTTTGAACTTGTAAATCATCAAAGTGAAAGCCTTCTGGGTTTTCAATCATGGTTCCAGCTACCAGAGCACGAATATCCGCGTCTGTGACTTCTTGTTTCTTATCTGCAAGTGATTTGAATTTGTCAAAAAGTGGCTTGATATCCTCTTCTGTGAAGTCTAAGGCCAATTCTCTCAGTTTTTCTACAAAGGCATGACGACCAGATAATTTTCCAAGCGGAAGACTGTTACTCTTGACACCAACCAATTCAGGTGTAATGATTTCATAAGTGAGAGGATTTTTAAGAACACCATCTTGGTGAATACCTGATTCATGAGAGAAGGCATTTCCTCCAACAACCGCCTTGTTTTTTGGAACTGGAATTCCTGAGAAACGAGAAACCATTTCAGACGTATTGATGGTTTCATTTAGGACAATACTTGTCTTTGCTTGATAATAATCTTGGCGAATATTGAGGGCCACCGCTATTTCTTCTAAAGCAGCATTCCCAGCTCTTTCTCCGATTCCGTTAATGGTGCCTTCAACACGTCTTGCTCCGTTCTTGACAGCAGCAAGGCTATTGGCAACTGCCATTCCAAGGTCATCGTGACAGTGAGGCGAATAGATAATCTGACGGTCAGTTTTAACATTGTCAATCAGATACTTGAAGATATTCCCATATTCTTCTGGTGTGGTAAAACCAACCGTGTCAGGAATATTGATATAAGTCGCACCTGCGTCTACCGCTGTTTGAACGACTTGTAAGAGGAAATCCAGCTCAGTTCTAGTCGCATCTTCAGGAGAGAATTCTACCACTTCAAATTTACTACGTGCATAGGAAACATGCTCTTTAATAGCTTCCAATATTTCCTCTTTGCTTTTATTCAACTTAAATTCACGATGAATAGGACTAGTAGCGATAAAAACATGGATTTGTGGATACTTAGCATCCTTGAGTGCTTCATAACAAGCGTCAATATCAGATTTAACAGAACGAGCTAAACCAGTCACCGCTGTTTTCTTCAAGACTTTTGCGATTTCCTGAACTGCAGTAAATGAGTCTGGACTAGCTGCTGGAAAACCAGCTTCAATTGCCGAAATTCCCCATTTTTCTAGCTGTTTTGCTATAGCAACCTTTTCTTTTATTGAAAAATTGACACCTGGTGTCTGCTCACCATCTCGAAGGCTAGTATCTAGGAATTCAACTGTTCTCATAAGATTTCCCCTTTTCTAAATTTGGTTTTAAAAAAACATCTCGCTCGGAGTTCCAAGCGAGATGTTGATTTACTCCCGCTTGGTAAGCCAAACAGGACTAATGCTTTTGCACTAGTCCGAGTACCTCAACAACAAAGCAAATTGATTAAACTTAGCTGTTTTCATGTTTGACTTTCTCCTTCGTTTGATTTCTTGTTTAGTATTTTAGCATAGGAAAAAACACATGTCAAGAAAAAATCCAATATTTTCTGAAAATTTCTTCAGTAAAGAATATTTTGCCAATTGAAAGTATTTGAAAAATCAAGTAAATCTAATTACTTTTTCAAGGTCAAGTTCCAACTTTTTTCGATCAATTCAAGCACCTCTTCATCTGATAAACTGTCATCAAGTGGCACACTTATCCAATAGCGCTTGTTCATATGAAAGGCTGGATAAATCCCTTTTTTTACCAACAAATCAGATACTTGATCATGTTTGAGATTGACTGCTTCCACTAGTCCTTCTCTGCCCTTTTCAAGCTTATCCCAAGAGATTCTCATCAAAACAGCATACCACTTTTGATTGCCCTCATGGCGCAAAACAGCTGTATCAGGTGATTTCTCCCATAGATATTCCAATTGATTTCCATACTTTTCTTGAACAAGTGCCATGATTCTCTTGGTCTGTGGACAGAGAAATCCCTGTACGTCAAAACAGGCCTTTCGGATTTCATAAAGAACTTCTAAACAAGCCTCTCGAACAGTTCCAACAAACGTACCTCTCATACTTGCCATATGAACTTGAGGATAAAGATCGCCAGTTTCTTGGTCATAAACTTGAAAACTTAAGTCTCCATCCTCAACTGTAACTATCATGAGAAAATCTCCGTGCAAGATAGTCGAACTATGGTTCCATACGCCTTGATTTTCTACAAATCCATACTCTTTAGCTTTTTTACTATTAAACTGATAAGCTTTAAAAATTTCAAACATAAGCGAAAACTGCTACCAAAAGCTAGCAGTTCCTTTCTATTTATTAAAAGACGACCTTAGTTCCATGTAATTGTGTCACACCCAGTTGGTCAATAAAGGTTTGACGGTTGTCCATGTCAATCCCTCCACCAGGTAAAATTTCAATTTTTCCTGCAGCGTGTTCTAGAATTCTGCGGTAGTGAGCAAAACGTTTTTCTAACGAGTCGCCAGATACACCTGCTCGAGTCAAAATACGTGTTACACCAGCATGGCTGAGCCAATCAATTGCTTCCAACTGATCTTGGTCGCTCAATTCATCAAATGCCATATGGAAAACAATTTCCATACCTTTAGATGCAGCAATTAATTTTTCAAGATTGGCCTTGTCCAACTTCTTATCAGCAGTCAATGCACCAAAGACAATGCCTTGGCTTCCTGCTTGAGCAGTTAGAGCGATGTCCTCAAGCATGATGGCAATTTCTAGATCATTGTATACAAAGTCACCACCACGTGGACGAATCATAGTCATAATGGTCGTATCGTAGTCGGCCGCCAGCTCCACAGCTGCCTTGGTTACTCCGTAGCTTGGAGTTGTTCCTCCAACTGCTAGATTGTCACAGAGCTCGATGCGACGAGCTCCTGCCTGCATAGCTTTTTCAAGCAAGGTTACATTTTCAGCACAAAATTCGTAAATCATTTGATTCTCCTTGAAGATTAGTTTAAATTTATTATATCATATTATTTCGAATATGTTTTTGTTTTTATCAAGGAAAATCGTTACTTATTAAAGCTATTCTTTATCAGGAATCACCTTAAAAAGATAGTAGGTAATAAAGATGGTTAAACATCCTAAACCAATTTTGACTGGTAAAAGAGGCGCAAAGTAAATAGAAATTCCCATCAAGATATAAATCGATACAATAATCTTTTTCTTACGTTCACGCGCAATAGACTTGGTCTCACGAAAGTCCGCTACGTAAGTCTGATAAAGTTTGGTATGATAAAGCCAATCTTCAAAACGCTTGGAACTTCTCGAAAAACAAGCAATAGACAACAAGAGAAAGGGAGTTGTTGGCAAAAGTGGTAAAACTACACCTACGAGAGCTAGAGCTAACGAGATAAAACCAATACTGAGATAAATGAAACGCATATCTTCTCCTTATTTAGAATAATCATTTACTAGTTTCCCACATTTTAATGAATTTTGTCAAGCCTTTACTAAAAAGAGCCTGAAATTTACTTTCAGGACTCATTCTTTTATTTGATTTTTTCTTCTTCGTAATCACCATTGCTACATACGATCTGTTTCCCGCCACCACGGATTTTTTTCTCCATGAGGAAGTTGCCACATTTTGGACAATCTCGTCCAACAGGCTTGTCCCAAGAAGTAAATTCACATTCTGGATAGCGATTACAACCATAGAAGATGCGATTACGCTTAGTTTTTCGTTCAATGATTTGACCTTGATGACAGCTTGGGCACTCAACACCAATTTCTTTCACGATAGCTTGTGTATGACGGCAATCTGGGAAATTGCTACAAGCATAAAACTTACCAAAGCGACCAAGTTTAATGACCATCGGACTTCCACACTCTTCACAATCAAATCCTGCTGGCTCATCCTTGATTTGGATTTTTTCCATTTCCTCTTCGGCTTTGGCAACCTCTTTAGAGAAGGGTTTGTAAAATTCATCAATGACTCGTTGCCATTGTTCTTTACCGACTTCGACATCATCCAGTTTACCTTCCATTTCAGCTGTAAAGGTTACATTGACGATATCAGGGAAATATTCAACGATGAGCTTGTTAACAATTTCTCCCAACTCTGTCGGTTCAAAACGCTTGGCTGCAAGGCGGACATAATAGCGCTTTTGAATAGTTTCAATAGTGGGTGCATAAGTCGATGGACGTCCAACCCCATTTTCTTCCAAGGTCTTAATTAAAGTAGCCTCAGAATAACGTGCTGGGGGTTGAGTAAAGTGTTGCTCAGGTTTACTATTGACCTGTTTGACAACATCACCAACTGCCATGTCTGGCAACATCTTATTCTTATCTGAGTCATTGTAAATGGCCAAGTAACCATCAAATTTAACCTGACTGCCATTTGCTACAAATTGAACTCCATTTTGAGAGAGCTTAACAGCCATGGTATCAAAGATGGCACCAGTCATCTGACTCGCTACAAAACGGTTCCAGATAAGGGTATAGAGTTTGAGTTGGTCTTTATCTAAGTATTTAGCAATTTTTTCTGGCGTGTTAAAGACACTTGATGGGCGAATAGCCTCATGGGCATCTTGGGCACCAGTAGCATTTTTGACCTTGCTACCATGCTTAGAATACTTACTACCAAAACGTTCATTGATGTAGCTTGCAGCTTCATTTTGTGCAATTGGACTAATACGAGTAGAATCCGTACGCATATAAGTAATCAAACCTTGGACACCTGTACCAATATTGATTCCTTCGTAGAGCTGTTGGGCAACCATCATGGTCTTTCGAGTACGGAAATTGATCTTGTTGGCTGCATCCATCTGCATAGTTGAGGTAGTATAAGGTAGTGGAGCGTTACGCTTGCGCTCTTTTTTATCTACCTGATCCACTGTAAAGTCTTTGCTAGACAGATGAGACAAGACTTCTTTGACCTCTTCATTGGTAGCCAATTTCATTTTCTTGCCATTCATTCCATAGAAGGATGCTTGGAATTGCTTAGTCCCCTTTTTGAAGACTCCATCAATCGTCCAATATTCTTCTGGTTGAAAGGCATTGATTTCATTTTCACGGTCAATGATGAGTTTAAGGGCAACAGATTGCACGCGCCCTGCTGATAAGCCCTTCTTAACCTTTTTCCATAAAATTGGTGAAATAGAATAACCTACCAAGCGGTCCAAGACACGACGGGCTTGTTGGGCATCCACCAAATCCATGTCAATCTTACGAGGTTCTTTAAAGGCATTTTTTACCGCATCTTTTGTAATCTCGTTGAAAACAACACGGTTAGCATCATTCTCATCTAGATTCAAAATATGAGCCAAATGCCAAGAAATAGCTTCTCCTTCACGGTCCGGGTCACTTGCGAGGAAAACTTTATTGGCTTTTTTAGCCTCTTTTTTCAAGTCATTAATCAGAGGACCTTTCCCACGAATATTGATATATTGGGGTTCATAATTATTTTCTATATCGACTGACATACTGGATTTTTTCAAATCACGGATATGACCGACACTTGCTAAAACTTTATAGTTTCTACCCAAATATTTTTCAATCGTTTTAGCCTTTGCAGGCGACTCCACGATTACTAGATTTTTTTTAACTGTTGATTTTTTCTTCTTTGTTGCCGTAGCCACAGTATCACACCTTTTCAAAGTAATAAACTTTATAAAGTGTAAACCATTTTTAGAGACCTGTCAAGACTTAACTACTATATATAGAAGAAAAGTTTGATTATTGAAATCTTCTAGACTTCTAAAACTCAAATTCTGCCAAAACATCTTGGCCACTTGTAATAAGTTTTGCTCCCTCTTGAACCAAATGATGACAACCATCTGAACGTCCATCTAGAATACTACCTGGAATGGCAAAGACATCTCTTCCTTCTTCCATAGCTCGCTCACATGTAATCAAACTACCTGAACGCATTTTGGCTTCTGCAACAATTACCCCCCTACATAAACCAGCAATAATCCGATTTCTTGCTGGAAAGTGATATTTTAATGGTTCTTCACCAGGTCCATATTCACTGAGTAGCAAATGATGTTGGCCGATGTAGTCCTGCAAACGTTTATTTGATCGAGGATAGTAGACATCTAAGCCAGTACCAATGACAGCAATGGTTTTTCCGCCACTTTGAAGAATAGACATATGAGCTGCTGTATCAATTCCCCTAGCAAGACCACTGACAATGACTAGTTCATTTTCCAATTCTTGAATCACCTTACGAACTGATTTTGTACCTGTTTGGCTACAGCTGCGACTTCCAACAACCGCAATTTTGGGCAACTTTAATAAGTTTATATCCCCCTTATAGAAAAGAAGAACTGGTGCGTCGTAGATTTCACAAAGGGCAAAAGGGTAGACATCATCTAAAATGGAGAATGACGGAAATTTCTCAAAATCTCTCTTTAAACGATCCATACTCTCAAGGCTTAGTTTGTGGTATCGTTCCATAAAAAGAACGGGGTTACGACACTCAGAGGCCTCAGCAATAGTCTCTAAGCTTAACTCTTGATCATAAATTTCTCCGAATTGAAGAACCTTCAATACCTGCTGATTACTTAAACCTGCTTGCTTCAACTTATAGATCTCAAAATTATCAATTTTTATCTTCATCATCTACTCCTTGTTTATCTCTCTAGTTATTTATTCGTAAATAAAAGAAAAAACTTCCTAACAAAAATATTTTGTTTAGGAAGTTAATCATTCATCGAATTATTAATAGTCTGGACGAAGAACACCAGTTACTGTCGCTTTAGTTGCTTCATAGTCACCATCTATAACAACCTTGATGATGCGTTTAGCATCTTCTTCTGGAGCTGGAACTAAAGGCAAACGAGTTGGCCCAGCTTCAAATCCCATATAATTCAGCACAGCTTTAACAGGAGCTGGACTTGGATATGAGAAGAGAGCATTGACTTTAGGAATAAATTGTCTCTGAATTGTAGCTGCTTTTTTAATATCACTGTTAGCGATAGCTGTGAACATCTCATACATTTCATCACCATTTGTATGCGATGCGACAGAGATAACTCCATCAGCACCCAAGTTCATCGCATGGAAGGCATCACCATCCTCACCTGTATAAATCAAGAATTCCTCTGGTTTATGCTCGATCAAATAAGCCATATTAGCAAGGCTGGTACATTCTTTGACACCGATAATATTTGGATGTTCAGCCAAACGAAGCATGGTCTCAGGAGTTAATTCTACCACTACACGACCTGGGATATTATAGAGGATGATTGGCAAATCAGAGGCATCAGCAATGGCTTTAAAGTGTTGGTACATTCCTTCTTGAGAAGGTTTATTGTAGTAAGGAACAATCGCAAGACCAGCCGCAAAGCCACCAAACTCTGCTACTTCTTTGACAAACTCAATGGAGTCACGTGTATCATTTGTACCGATACCAGCAATCAAAGGAACACGCCCCTGAACCACTTTTTGAACCGCTGCAAATAGCTCCAGTTCCTCATCGTGTGTTAAGGTTGGACTTTCAGCAGTAGTTCCCGCTAACAGAATTCCATCAGTATGATGGGCCAATAAGTGCTCAATCAAGTCTGGAATTGCAGCAAAATTTATAGAGCCATCTGCATGAAAGGGAGTTATAAAGGCTGTGATGATTTTGCATTCTTTTAAATCTTGATAGGACATATAAACACCTTTCTCTATATAAGAAAGAGGCTGGGGCATACTTGCCTTTGCCTCCTGTTCTGTAAGTAAAACAACTAGATTCGCTAGATAGCGAAGGAGAGATCAAACTCTTCAAGTTACTGATTTCTGTTTCATGGCGCAGTGATTGATTGGAACTACTCATGTTTCCAACATTCCTACTTCCTAATCAACTGAGCGGGAGGAGTACGACTTTTATAGCCTGAGCCTTAAATTATAAAAGCGAAGGAGAAATCAAACTCTTCGAGTTACTGATTTCTGTTTTACTCCCTATTTCAATTCAAATTTTAATTCAGCTGTTGGACGAACCAATCCACGTTCATGAAGAGTTTCTGCAATTTGAACTGAGTTCCAAGCAGCACCTTTGAGAAGGTTATCTGAAACAACCCACATGTGAATTCCTTTTTCAGCATCCAAGTCTTTACGGATACGACCTACGAAGGTATCACGTGAACCAACTGCATTGATGGCTTGTGGATAGATTTGATGAGCTACATCATCTTCAAGAACAGCACCTGGGAAGGCTGCGATAGCTGCTTTGACTTCTTCAATTGGAGCCACTTCTTTTGTTTCGATATAAACTGACTCAGAGTGAGCTGACAAGACTGGAATACGCACACATGTTGCAGATACTGCAATGCTATCATCTTCCATGATTTTCTTAGTTTCCTTAGTCATCTTCATCTCTTCGTAAGTATAATCATTGTCTGTGAAGACATCGATTTGTGGAAGAGCGTTAAAGGCGATAGGATAGTGTTTCTTGTCACCGCCTGAAGGCAAAATTTCTGCGTGTAAATCACGTGGTTTCACTCCATCATTCAAGACTTCACGAAGTTCACGTTGTGTCTCAAGAATCGCTCCCATACCAGCACCTGAAACTGCTTGGTAAGTTGAAACGATGATACGGTCCAAGCCCCATTTTTGGCGAACTGGCTCAAGAGCCACCATCATTTGGATTGTTGAACAGTTAGGGCAAGCAATAATCCCGTTGTGGGCATCAAGTGCGTGAGCATTGACCTCTGGAACAACCAAAGGAACATCTGGATTTTGACGGAAGTAAGATGTATTATCAACTACCACCGCTCCAGCTTTAACTGCGTATGGTGCATACTTAGCTGATGTCGAACCACCCGCTGAAAAGAGAGCAATGTCAACTCCTTCAAAAGCTGTTTCAGTCGTTTCTTCAATCGTAATATCTTGATCTTTAAATTTCAAAGTCTTACCTGCTGAACGTGCAGAAGCAAGTAAACGGATTTTTTCGATTGGAAGTGTTGATTCTTCCAACATTTTTATCATCTGAGCACCGACAGCACCTGTCGCGCCGACTACAGCAACTGTATATCCCATAAGTAACCTCTTTCGGAATTTTCTAAAAATTTCTATAATAGAAACATTATACTACTTTTTCATAAAAATGAAAAGTCTTTTCTATATCAATTTTCTGAATGAATAAGAAAAAGGCTCGCTAATTCTAGCGAATCCTCTTTCAATAATCTTATTTATTAATACCTTTGCTTGTAAGGCTTATTAAATGCCTCTAAGACATCTGATGGTGTTTCTGCATAAGATTTCATCTCTTTGAAATCTCCCTTTACGATAATCCGTTCTGTTGCGTTATAGTCCACACAGGTTACCAAGGTAATCTCATTAATACCCTCACGATCTTCTATTTCATCAACGCGGTCAGGTGTAACGTGTTTGACTTCACGAATAACGTAGGTATAAACCTTTTCCTTATCAGTCAGATAGATTTTCATGCCTTCTTTTGCATTGACTAAAGGTGAAAAGAGCATCTGACTTGCATTTTCAGCGGTAAAAATATGGTGACTAGCTAGAGAATAATTTCCCTCTCCCATTTTTTGATTTGGTTTCATGGTTCCTGCTCCATAGAACAAGTTCACATTATCCAAACCTTTAAAGATAGGTAGGTTAATCTCTACTTCAGGAATGGCAATTCCTCCTATAACAGGGAGTTGTTGGGCATCCCACTGGGCAGATAAAACCGCTTCGGATGAGATAGCCTTTACAGAATCAAAATCAAAATTTCCTTCTATTTCCAAGTTTTCTTCAAGCTTTTCCTTTGTTACTTGGCTCACTTGATACTTATTGGTATTCCAAACCATAAAGATATCACGAATTTTCGAGTTAAAAATCAGAGCAATTGATAGCACGATTAAGAATCCTGCAAGGATATTAATGAGTAGATTCTTACGTTTATTTTTTTTACTTACATTCTTTTTTTGAGACATTATGCTTCACTTTCTGTTTCTTTTTCTGTCCCAACTTCTTCTTTCTCCGCAGCTGCAACACTTGTAAAGGTCACAATCTTGGCATTCTCGTCTAGACGCATGACTTTCACTCCCATGGTTGAGCGTCCAGTTTGAGAAATATTGGCGACATTAGTCCGAATCATCACACCAGTATCTGTAATGATCATCAAGTCTTCATCTCCTTTTACAGTCAGAAGACCCGCAAGTGGACCATTTTTATCAGTCACATTGGCTGTTTTCATTCCTTTACCAGCACGGCCCTTAGTTGGATATTCAGTGGCAACTGTACGTTTCCCATACCCTTTTTCAGTGATGATAAGAACCTCATCTTGGTCGGTAATCACTCTAGCACCAACTACTGTGTCACCTTCACGGAGATTTACTCCTTTAACACCTGTAGCGCTGCGACTCATGCCACGGACTGAAGACTGGTTGAATCGAACTGCATATCCTAATTTAGTTCCAATGATGATATCTGTGTCTTTCTCAGTTAGTAAGACATTAATCAATTCGTCCTCATCCTTCAGATTCAAGGCTTTCAGACCATTTTGTCGGATATTGGCAAATTCTTTAACGCTGGTTCTCTTAACAATACCAGCTCGTGTCGTAAAGAAGAGATAGGCATCATCACTGCGTTCAGATTCGACATTGATAATGGTTTGAATACTTTCGCCTTCGTCTAGTTTCAAAAGATTGACGACTGGCAAGCCCTTAGCAGTTCGACCATATTCTGGAATTTCATATCCCTTAAGACGATAGACACGTCCTTTATTGGTAAAGAAGAGCAAATGATCATGAGTGCTGGTCGAAACCAACTCACGGACAAAGTCATCATCCTTGACTCCAGTTCCTTGAACGCCACGTCCACCTCGTTTTTGAGCTGTGAACTCATCTTGGTCCAAACGTTTGATGTAGCCTTTGTTTGATAGAGTGATAAGAACATCAGACTCTTCAATCAAGTCTTCATCTTCAAGAGTCAAAACTTCTCCGACCATCAATTCAGTACGACGTTTGTCACCAAATTTACGTTTGACTTCATCCAATTCTTCTTTGATAATTTGCGCAACACGCTCTGGCTTAGCAAGAATATCTGCTAAATCAGCAATCAAGGCAATGAGTTCATCATACTCTGACTGAATCTTATCACGTTCCAAACCTGTCAAACGGCGAAGACGCATATCAAGAATTGCCAAACTCTGACGTTCAGATAGCTTGAACTTGTTCATCAATTCAGCTTGGGCTTCTGCATCAGTTTCACTGCCACGGATAATACGGATAACTTCATCAATATGATCCAGAGCAATCAGCAAACCTTCCAAGATATGGGCGCGTGCCTCAGCTTTCTCTTTGTCAAATTGAGTACGACGAGTCACCACTTCTTTTTGGTGCTCAATATAAGCATCCAAGATTTGGCGAAGAGATAAGATCTTTGGAACACCATTCTGGATAGCCAGCATGTTAAAGCCAAAACTAGTTTGCATCTGAGTCATCTTGAACAAATTATTCAAAATAACATTCGCAGATGCATCACGTTTCACCTCGATTACAAAGCGAACACCCTCACGGTTAGATTCGTCACGAACGGCTGTAATACCTTCAATACGTTTTTCTTGAACCAAACGCACAATATGCTCATGGACTTTAGTCTTGTTGACCATATATGGGAATTCGGTAACAACGATACGTTCGCGACCTGTTTTTGTTTCCTCGATTTCAGTACGAGAACGAAGAATAATCGAACCCTTACCTGTTTCATAAGCCTTATGAATACCTGATTTCCCCATAACAAGGGCACCAGTTGGGAAGTCTGGACCAGGCAAAACTTCCATCAAATCTTTGGTTGTAACTTCAGGATTATCCATGACGAGTTTAACAGCATCAATGGTTTCACCCAA
>CAURIB010000020.1:0-16963 GCA_963524795.1 uncultured Streptococcus sp. | reverse complement strand
GGTTTATTCATCTTATTCTCCTTTGATATGGTCCTTTCAATTATAGCATTTTTTTGATAAAAAGACAGATAATTTTTGAAATTAAACTATGTCTAGGATATCTATCCAATCGTAAAGAAACTGTCAACTTTATTTACAAAAAATTGACAAATAAAAATTTGAATATTTAGGGATTTTCTAGTAGAATTAAAGTATTATATATAATAGGAGAAAAACATTGCTTACAGTATCTGATGTCTCACTACGTTTTAGTGACCGCAAACTTTTTGATGATGTCAACATCAAATTTACAGAAGGAAATACATATGGTTTGATTGGTGCTAACGGTGCAGGTAAATCAACATTTTTAAAAATCTTAGCTGGTGATATTGAACCGACCACTGGTCATATCTCTCTTGGACCAGACGAACGTCTTTCTGTGCTTCGTCAAAATCACTTTGACTATGAGGATGAACGTGTTATTGATGTTGTTATCATGGGTAATGAAAAACTATACAACATCATGAAAGAAAAAGATGCTATCTATATGAAAGCAGACTTTACTGATGAAGATGGAGTTCGTGCAGCTGAGCTTGAAGGTGAATTTGCTGAACTAGGTGGTTGGGAAGCTGAGAGTGAAGCTTCACAACTCTTGCAAAACTTGAATATCCCTGAAGATCTTCATTACCAAAATATGAGTGAACTTGCAAATGGAGATAAAGTGAAAGTACTCCTTGCTAAAGCTCTATTTGGTAAACCAGATGTCCTTCTTTTGGATGAGCCGACCAACGGTTTGGATATCCAATCTATTACTTGGTTAGAAGATTTCTTGATTGATTTTGATAACACCGTTATTGTCGTGTCCCATGACCGTCACTTCTTAAATAAAGTATGTACCCACATGGCCGACCTTGACTTTGGAAAAATCAAGCTCTATGTCGGAAACTACGACTTCTGGAAGGAATCTTCTGAGCTTGCTGCTAAATTGCTAGCAGACCGTAATGCTAAGGCAGAAGAAAAAATTAAGCAACTCCAAGAATTCGTTGCTCGATTCTCTGCTAACGCATCTAAATCTAAACAAGCAACTTCACGTAAAAAGATGCTTGACAAGATTGTCTTGGAAGAAATCATTCCATCTAGCCGTAAATACCCATTTATCAATTTTAAAGCCGAACGTGAAATTGGTAATGATCTCTTGACAGTAGAAAATCTATCTGTCAAGATTGATGGCGAAACTATTCTTGACAACATCAGCTTTATATTGCGTCCAGGTGACAAAACAGCTCTTATTGGACAAAACGATATCCAAACAACTGCCTTGATTCGTGCAATCATGGGTGAAATTGAATATGAGGGAACTGTAAAGTGGGGAGTTACAACTAGTCGTTCTTACCTACCAAAAGACAACTCAGCTGATTTTGCAGGAGACGAGTCAATCCTTGACTGGCTCCGTCAATTTGCAAGTAAAGAAGAAGATGACAATACCTTCTTGCGTGGTTTCCTTGGTCGTATGCTCTTCTCTGGAGATGAGGTTAACAAACCTGTAAATGTATTATCAGGGGGAGAAAAAGTGCGCGTGATGCTATCGAAACTCATGCTTTTGAAATCAAATGTTCTAGTACTTGACGACCCTACTAATCACTTAGATTTGGAATCTATTTCAAGTTTGAACGATGGATTGAAAAACTTCAAAGAATCTATCATCTTCGCCAGTCATGACCATGAATTCATTCAAACATTGGCTAACCACATTATTGTCCTATCTAAAAACGGTGTAATCGACCGTATCGATGAAACCTATGATGAATTCTTAGAAAATGCTGAAGTACAAGCAAAAGTTAAAGAACTTTGGAAAGACTAAATACTTTAAAACTCAGTTGGATTAACCAACTGAGTTTTCTATCATTCTATGAGGTAACATGAAAACATTTTTTAGAAACTATTGGACCTATTTTATTTCTTTCATCATTCCCCTAGTGATTATGTTCGGAGTCTATCTTTCTCAAGGTATCTACTGGAATAGTGATACTTCACCTTTATTAGGGGATGGATTTCATCAATATGTTATTTTTGATCTTAATCTTCGTAATATTTTACATGGGAGTGATAGTCTATTTTATACTTTTACCAGTGGTCTAGGTCTCAATTTTTATGCCTTGTCCAGTTATTATCTTGGTAGTTTTCTATCACCTCTTGTTTATTTTTTTGATTTATCAAACATGCCAGACGTAGTTTATCTATCAACCTTGTTGAAATTTGGCTTGATAGGTCTGTCAACCTTTTTTAGCTTGAGTAAAATATTCAAAAATATACCTGCCCCACTCAGATTATCTTTATCTACCTCATATGCATTAATGAGCTTTACAGTTAGTCAACTTGAGATTAAAACCTGGTTAGATGTTTTTATTTTAATCCCCTTAATTTTAACTGGTTTACATCTACTCATAACGGAAAAAAAACGTATTCTATACTTTACAAGTTTGTCAATCTTATTTATCCAAAATTACTATTTTGGTTATATGACTGCCCTGTTTTTGGTAGTTTGGTATTTTTGCCAACTTTCCTGGGATTTTAAAAGTCGCAAGTTCTCTTTCCTTGATTTTTTCCTAACATCCTTACTCGCTGGTTTAACAAGTTTCATCATGACACTCCCAACCTTGTTTGATTTAAGAACTCATGGTGAAAAACTAACCGCTATTACAAAAATAAAAACAGATGCCAGTTGGTATCTAGATCTATTCGCTAAACAATTCATTGGTGCTTTCGATACAACTAAATATGGTTCCATCCCAATGATTTTTGTTGGCCTCCTTCCTTTTATCTTAACAATTGTATTCTTTACATTAAAATCAATTAAGTTTCACGTGAAACTATGCTATGCAACTCTATTCATTATCATCATTGCTAGTTTTTATCTAGAAGCCTTAGATCTATTTTGGCAAGGAATGCACGCGCCAAATATGTTTCTTCATCGCTATGCGTGGATTTTCTCTACTCTTTTGATTTATATATCTGCGGAAGTTTTAGATAGATTTAAAGATATCAAATTATGGAATATTTTATTCTCAATAACCTTCCTTTTATTTGGCTATCTGGCAACCATTTATTTTAAAAATCATTATTCATTTCTAACTAAATTAAATATACTCTTAACGATTGAGTTCTTAGTGGTATACTTACTATTGTTATTAGCACTTATCCGAAAAATGATTTCTCTAAAAATCTTTTCAATTCTTATTTTGATCTTTACAGTAAGTGAAGTTAGTTTTAATGCTTCATCTCAATTAAATGGAATTACGAAAGAATGGGGATTTGCTTCTCGTAGTACCTATGATAAAGATATTCCAAGTATGGAAGCTATTTTGGAGTATACCAAACAGCAACCAGATACATTTACACGAACTGAAAAGTTACAAACTCAAACTGGAAACGATAGCATGAAATTTAACTACAATGGCATCTCACAATTTTCATCTGTTCGTAATCGTTCTGCAAGTACAACGTTAGATAAGTTGGGTTTTAAATCTTCAGGTACCAACCTTAATCTTCGTTATGCAAATAATACTATCATTGCAGATAGTTTATTTGGAATCAGCTACAATATTTCTGAAACCTATCCAGATAAATATGGTTTTCATCCAAGCTATCAAAAAAATAATCTAACCCTTTATAAAAATCAATTCGCTCTCCCAATTGCTTTTGCTACACAGTCTCTTTACAAAGATGTCACTTTTAATGACCATACTCTTGACAACCAAACTCAATTTTTAAATCAAATTGCTGGCTTAAATGAAGAGTACTTTTATCCGATAAATTATTACAAAGATTCTAGTGATAGTGTAATCAATTTAAACGGAACTTCTACCGAAGATGCAACTATCAACTACAGCATTGAAGTTCCTGAGAATAGTCAGGTTTATCTTTCAATGACAAAGCTAAATTTCTCTAATGATAAGAAAAAGCAAGTTGACATCATTGTCAATGGTGAAAAAAAATCCTTTACCACAGATAATGCTTTTACATTTTTTAATCTTGGGTATACAGACCATAAACAAACTTTTGATATCCAAGTTAAGTTCCCAGGAAATGCTCAAGTATCATTTGAATCTCCAACTTTCTATCGATTAGATACTAAAAAGTATACGGAGGCAATTACTAAAATAAAAGAAAATCCAGTAGAAGTGAGCTCTTATAAAAATAAAGTCATTGTTAATTATAAGGTAAAGAATGAGACATCAATTTTTTTCACAATTCCTTATGACCAAGGATGGTCTGCTTATCAAAATGGTAAAAAATTACAAATTCAACAGGCACAAACTGGATTTATGAAAATTGATGTTCCTGAAGGTGAAGGAACTATTACCCTTTCATTTATTCCAAAAGGATTTATTGCTGGTGCAAGTTGTTCTCTTATAGCCATTATTGTCTTTATCTTTTACGATTTTCAAAGAAAAAAATATTCTAGATAAAAAAACTATCGACCGAATTGGTCGATAGTTTTTAGTCTTCTTCAGCTTTTTTAGGTTGATAGGCTAGCATTCCTAAAGCAACAAAAATCATAACTGTAAAGATAAGGAAAATAATCTGACTATGAATATTGCCTGTCATAGAAATGGTTTGTCGTAGACCTGAAACTGAATAACTCATAGGTAACCATGGGTTAATAGTTTTAAAGAATTGATTCGTCAAGGCTAAAGGATAAGTTCCTGCACTTGAAGCTAATTGAAGAAGTAATAAAATTAAGGAGAAGAAAGCGCCTAGGCGAGAATTCCAGGTTGTCAATGCTGTTACCATCGCCATAAAAGCAAGGCTGGTTAAAATGATCAAAGCCAAGGTTTTGAATTCATGAACTGCAGTCAGTCCGATTAAATGTACTCCACCATAAACTAATACTCCTGCCAAACCAGCAATGATACCGTTAATTTCAAAGCGAGACTTAAACCAAGCCCAGCGACTTTCTGGATGGCGCCCAGAAGGTAATTTAGCAAAAATCATATTAGTTGAAATAGCAGCAACAAAAAGAGCAACTGATATCATATACGGAGCCATAGCAATCCCATTAACAGCAACTTGATCCGTATCAGTTTTTGAAAGACTTAGAGGATCAGCTAGTAAATCTGCATTTGTTGGTTCAGTTGAAGCCTGTTGCAATTGCCCCTCAGCCTCTGTCAAACCTTGATTTAACTGACTTGAACCATCACTTAATTTTCCAAGTCCTGATTGTAGAATTTCTGATCCTTGAGCAAGTTGATCTGCTCCACTAGCTATTTTTTCAGAACCATTAGCTAGTTGATTTGCTCCAGAAACTAGCTGGTCTGATTTATCAGCTAATTGTTGAGAACCCGCTTGTAATTGATTAAATCCAGCAGTTAAATCTGATGTTTTATTATTTACTTGGTTGACACCTGATGCAAGTTTATCAATTCCTGTTGCTAATTTTGGTGCATTCTCTGCTAACTTAGCAGTAGCACCTGTCAATGTAGAAGATTTTTCTGTCAACTGATTAGAGCCTTGTAGCAACTTATTGAAACTTCCTGTCAAGTTCGAATTTTTCGAACTCAACTGACTTGCTCCTAAAGCTACTTGGTCTACAGATTTTGTATAGCTGTCAATACCAGATGCAAGAGTTTGACTAGCTGGCAATAACTGACCGTCAATTGCTGTTTGAACCTGTGTTAATCCACTTGACAAACTTGTCAATGTTGAAGAAGCAGTTGGTAATAATTGACTTGAGTGATTCTTTAATTGAGTTAGACTATCTGTTTGAGTGGTTACATTTTCTAAAGAAGATTGTAACGTTTGAACTGTAGTTAAAATGGTTCGTACTGACTCACTAGTAGAAGATGATTGATTAGAAACCACAGAAGTTATCTCTGCCTGTTGGTCAGGAGTTAAGCTTTGATAAGCACTCGTAGATTGAATAGCTGATAAAGTAGTTTCTTTTTCAGATTGATTTGAAGTAATAATGCTTTGTGCTGAATTTGCAATCGTTGATAGACTACTAGAAAGCTGGTTTGTTACTTGTGTTATCTCTCCACTATCTGCTGTTTGAATATTTTGAATAGCTTGATTAAATTGCTCTAAACTAGTTGCTAATTGTTTAATCTGATCTTTTTGTTGGTTTGCACCATCTAATTGAGTAGAAAGTTCTTGAATACCTTGATTAAGTTGTGTTAGTCCTGTACGTAGAGCCTCTGATTTAGTAGAAATCTGATTTGCACCTGATGATAGACTTTGAACTCCATTTGTATAAGTATCAATACCAAGTGAAAATTGATTTAATCCTGAATTAAGTTGAGAAACACCACCTGTATAGGCTTGTGTGCCTGCATCAAGTTGAGTCAATCCTGATACCAGTGCCGGTGTCTGTGAATTCAGTTGGTTTAATCCATTGTCGATTTGTGAAATAGCGCTGGTATATTGATTTAAACCAGTATTAAAATTACCAAGACCAAGATTTAACTGATTTACACCAGCTGTATAGGTTCCTAAACCTGTAGATAATTGATCAGCACCATTAGAAAATGTGAAACTCGATTGAGCTAAGGTTTGAAGATTGGTTGTTAAGGTTTGACTCCCATCCGAAAGTTGATTCGAACCATCAGCCAACTGTAAACTTGCATTTGCAGCTTGAGATAAACCAATTTTTAAATCACCCATCTTCTCAAATAAAGCTTTTGTATAAGATTGAGTAACATTCGTAGCCACAGTCTGTTTCATTTGTGTCATGGCAGAATCACTCATCTTGCTTGCAATAAAACTATGACCACTTGATGTCTGATAGTCAATCGTCATCTGTTCAGGATGATTCGTAAGGATAGAAGAAGCTTTCTCAGAAAGATCACTTGGCAATGTTACAACCATGTAATAATCCCCATCTCGCAGTCCTCTTGCTCCCTCACCTTCATCTACAAAATGAAAATCCAGACTATCACTATCTTTTAAATTAGACACCATGTCTTCACCAATGGTGAGTTTTTCATCATTATAAGTAGCAGCTTGATCCTTATTAACAATCGCTACAGGTAACTCTGAAAGTTTACCGTATGGATCCCACATTGATGATAAGAAAATGATATTGTAAAGAGCTGGAATTAAGGAAATTCCTATCATGACAATAATAAATGTCGGTTTTTTAAAGATTGCTTTCCATTCTTTAAACATATTGTCTCCTTTTTTAAACTAATTGTCTAAATTTTTGATATAATAGATTATACATAAAAAAATTAAAAAGACAAGATAAAAAAACTATTTTTAAACACATTGTCTAAAAATGTTCATCTGGAGGGAACATGCACGAAAGTAATAAACGATTAAAAACCAAGCGCATTATCGAAAATGCCATGGTCGAATTATTGATGGAACAACCATTCGATCAGATTACAACTGTTAAATTAGCGCAGAAAGCTGGAATCAGCCGCTCCAGTTTCTATACCCATTACAAAGATAAATACGATATGATTGAACATTACCAGAGTAAACTATTTCATACCTTCGAATATATCTTTCAAAAACATGCTAATCACAAACGAGATGCTATTCTAGAAGTATTTGAATACTTAGAATCAGAACCGCTTCTAGCAGCTCTTTTATCTGAAAATGGAACCAAGGAAATTCAAAATTTCCTGAGAAACAAGCTTCACATCCTTCTAAGTACAGACCTTCAAAAACGTTTTATGCAACTCAAACTAAATGAAGTAGAATTAGAATACAGTAGCATCTACCTGACAAATGCTCTCTTTGGAGTCTGTCAAACCTGGATTGCCCACGGAAAAAAAGAAAGTCCACAAGAAATCACGGACTTTTTAATGAAAATGTTAAAAGATACAAATTAATAAAAAGCTCTATAATATTTATAAGGAACCAACCCCCTATGGATATTGTAGAGCCTATTTTGTTATTCTTATTAGGCTAATGCAATGCAAGTTCCCTAACACAAATCATTCTCTCCATATGTTAGATATACATCCCCTCATTACAGCAGGCAAAGAATCAAAAAAGGAACACCAAATTAGTGTTCCTCTCATCTGACTCCGCCAGTAGGACTCGAACCTACGACATCATGATTAACAGTCATGCGCTACTACCAACTGAGCTATGGCGGATTAAACAGTCCGTACGGAATTCGATCCCGTGTTACCGCTATGAAAAGACGGTGTCTTAACCAACGGACCCTCTATCTGTAGCAGATATAACTATTATATCAATTTATCAAAAATTGTCAATTACTTTTTTTGTTTTTTAGCCATGAGCTCTCTCAATTTTTTAGTTTTTAGGCGCGAAATCGGACAACGATGATCTTCATAAAATACAACTTCCATTTTTTTACGATCAATTTCCCTCACATTACCGATATTAACTAAAAATGATTTATGAGCTAAATAAAAACGTTGGGTTTCCTTATCCTTTTCTTGAATATCTGTCATTGTTCCATAGAATTCTTTGGCAAAATTCTTACCTACAATTCTTAATTTATGAGAAGTTCCTGTTGTTTCAATGTAGAGAATATCATGATAAGGAATACAAAGATCATTTCCTTTATAACTATAATCAAAATAGTCAACAACTGATTGATTTTCAAGTAAAGTACTCTTAGTGTAAATCACACAGTCAGCAACTCGACTTTTAAATGCTGAATCACTGGTTTCTTTATCAATGAAATCCAATGCTGAAACTTTGTATTTATAAGTTAAGGTAGCAAATTCAGATCGACTTGTAATAAAAACAATAATCGCATAAGGATTTCGGTGACGAATAAATTGAGCAACCTCAAATCCTTTTCTCTCAATTCCATTGATATCAATATCTAGAAAATAAAGCTGATTGACTTCATCATGCTCTACATATTCCATAAATTCTCTTACTTTTCCTGTTGTTTTATAGGAGATAGGAATATTTGTTTCCTTAGAAATTTTATTCAGAGTTGTTTCCAATCTTACTTGGTGTTCTATAATATCTTCTAAAATTAATACTTTCATATCAGTTCCCTCTTAAATCTAATCACTTGTTTAAACATATCATTATCAATTTCTGTTTCTAAAATAACATTGTCATATTTTCCTAAAATTTCTTTAACATTATTAAGTCCAAGTCCTCTATGTCTTCCTTTAGTTGAAAATCCTAATTCAAACAAATCTTCGGATTTTACATTTCTTTTTTTACAAGAGTTTTGGATAACAACTAGGGTTTCAAGATCCAACTTGATAATAGCTACCTCTAGTTGTTTTTGATAGCTTTCGACTGCTCCCTCAACGGCATTATTGAGAAGAACACTCATCACGCGCACTAAATCTAACAGTTCCATGGACAAAGGAGTAATGATATCTTTTACCTCTAGTGTGTACTCTACATCATTAGTTCTAGCATTGACAATAGATTGAGCAATCAAACTTCGAAGAGCTGAATCCTCAATATTGTTCAAATCGAAATATGTATACTTGTCTGAACGTAATTTTTGATTCGCCTTTACAAGAACTTCACTGTAAACTCTGTCAATTTCTTGTAAATCTTTACTTTCAATCGCCATTCTTAAGCTTACAAGCATGCCTGTATAGTCATGACGAAAACCACGAATTTCATTATATAAGGCAACAATCTCATCTGTGTAAGTTTGTAAATGTTTTTGCTCAAACTTCTTTTGTTCCAATTCGATTTCTTTTTCTATCTGAACCTTGTGAGAATTCATTGAAAAGAAGGTCAAAAGTAGACCAACAAAAACAATGGATGATAAAATACTTCCAAAACTGTTTAAATTGGGAAAAGTACTCACAATATCTGAAATAAATAAGAGGATATGTAATGTGAAGAAAGCAACTAGCACATTTTTTAAAAATGGATAGAGGTAGTCTTTATCAAAATAGCTCATTTCCAAGTGGAAATAAGTAATAATTTTTTTGATTGCAAAATAAGTTAATGATAGAACTACAAAAAAGAAGAGTTCTTCATGCTGTAGTGCTAATTGATCTCCTGTTATAGATGATAAAGTTACAGATATAAATGTATGACTACTATTATATAGTAATGACAGTAGTATACTGATAAATCCTGCTTGATACTTATCGTATTTTTTAAAACTTTTTAGATATGCGTAGAGAAAAATAGGAAATACAAATTTTTCAAATCCTAATCCAGATAAGGAAATAAAATCAAAGCAAAATTCAACTAAAAGTTGGAATAAAAATAGATAAATTCCAAACCAATATCTTTCTTTTCTTGCTACCTTACAAATTATTCCATAACTAATTGTTAGAATATATATATGAAGAAAAAATGTTCCTAATATAACTAAATTCATTATAGCTCCCTATCTTACCACTATTTTATATTATTTTGAAAATAATTTTTTTATAATATAAGGTAATCTTATATCCCCACCTCTGATTTCCTGCAGTTCTTTTTCGTTCAATTGTTGGAAATCTTTCATTTGAGCAAAATCTGTATTCTTTTTCATAATATAAACTCCTATAATGTTTTTCTTGTAAATTAACTTACAAAAATATTATATAAAATCTACGATACCTATAGAGAATTATCTCTCAAATGCTCAAATTTTCTTCTGAAATGTCAAATTTTTACAAAAAAAGCTGGGATTTTTTCCCAGCTTACGATTTAACACTGATCCCAGCAGGATTCGAACCTGCGACCGTTCGCTTAGAAGGCGAATGCTCTATCCAGCTGAGCTATGAGACCTTACCTATCTATCTTATCAAAAAAAGCTAGCTTAGTCAATCATCTATTTGTGATAGGGTGATCCTTGTTGAATCGAAAATGCTCTATAGATTTGTTCTACTAAGACTAGTCTAATCAGTTGATGAGGAAGCGTTAATCTCCCAAAACTAACAGAAAGATTGGCTCTCTTTTTCACCTCTGGAGAGAGTCCTAAACTCCCACCAATGATAAAAGTGATTGTCGAAAATCCATTAATGGAGGCTCTTTCAAGCTGCTTGCTGAATTCTTCAGAAGAAAAAGTTGTTCCTTCAATAGCTAAAACAACTACAAAATCACGATCTCCTACTTTAGAAAGAATGCGGTTCCCCTCCAACTCCAAAATCTTTTGATTTTCAGATTCGCTAGCCCGATCTGGTGTTTTTTCATCTGACAACTCAATCATTTCTAAATTAGCAAAGCGTGAAATCCTTTTGGAATATTCAGCTATGCCATCTTTGAGATATTTTTCTTTCAGTTTTCCAACTGTTACCACTTTAATTTTCATTCTTCTATTCTAACATATTCACACTCAATTTCACATCTTATTCACAGAGAAGATTTTGAAAAAATTCAATAAATTCACAGGTTTTTGAAAGTTATCCACAAGTTGTGAAAAACTTTCTTTCTTTAAGCTTGGATTAAGCTAGCTATTTTATACTTTCATTGATTAAAAAAACATGGAGGCTTCTATGAAAAACTTACAAACTAGTTCCAAAAAATGGGGACAGCTTTTATTAGTCATTCTCATTAGCTTTTTTAGTGGTGTTTTAGGTAGTTTTACGACATTGCAACTAAGTCAAAAACAAAACACTAGTCCAACAAATACCACCACTGTCAGCAAAACAGCTGTAAAAAATGAAAACTCAACTACACAGGCAGTCGATAAAGTTAAAGATGCTGTGGTATCTGTCATTACTTACTCTGCAAACTCCCAAAATAGTTTATTTGGATCTGCAGAAACTGATACAGATACAAATACTGAGCAAGTTTCTAGCGAAGGTTCTGGAGTTATTTATAAAAAAGAAGGTAACTTTGCTTACCTCGTAACCAATACTCACGTTATCAGTGGAGCTAAAAAAGTGGATATTCGTTTAGCTGACGGAACTAAAGTTCCAGGTGAAATTGTTGGTTCTGATACTTATTCTGACATTGCAGTTGTAAAAATTGCTGCAGATAAGGTGACTACCGTAGCTGAATTTGGTGATTCTGATCAACTAACAGTCGGAGAGACTGCCATTGCAATCGGAAGCCCTCTAGGTTCTGAGTACGCCAATACCGTTACACAGGGTATCGTGTCAAGTTTGAATAGAAATGTTTCTTTAAAATCTGAAGATGGACAAGCTATCTCTACAAAAGCTATCCAAACAGATACAGCCATCAACCCCGGAAACTCTGGCGGTCCCTTAATCAATATTCAGGGACAAGTAATCGGAATTACATCTAGTAAAATAGCCACAAACGGTGGAACTTCTGTAGAAGGACTTGGATTTGCGATTCCTTCAAACGATGCCATCAATATTATCAATCAATTAGAAAAGAATGGAAAAGTCACTCGACCAGCCTTGGGCATTCAAATGATCAACCTTTCAAATCTTAGTAGCACTGATTTACAAAGATTGAATGTACCATCAAGTGTCACTGCAGGAGTAGTTGTTCGTTCTGTTATAACTAGTATGCCTGCCAATGGACATCTACAACAATATGACGTCATTACAAAAGTAGATGATAAAGCTATTTCTTCAACTACTGAATTACAAAGTGCTCTATATAGTCATTCTATCGGAGATAGCATGACCATTACATACTACCGTAATGGTAAAGAAGAAACAACTACCATTAAATTAGATAAGAGTACTAGTGATTTGGAACAATAGTTTACAGATATGTAAAGTTGCTTTACAGAATATCTAAGTTATGATAATGTAGAATTATGGAAGAATTTAAAATTGTTCAAATAAAGGATATTCAAAAAAATCCCTATCAACCTCGTAAAGAATTTTCAGAAGAAAAAATACAAGAGCTGGCCCATTCTATTAAGGAAAACGGCTTGATTCAGCCAATCATCGTTAGAAAATCTCCAGTACTTGGATATGAAATTCTAGCTGGAGAAAGACGGTATCGCGCTTCAATAGCTGCCGGACTTTCAGAAATTCCAGTAATTATTAAGCAACTTTCTGATCAAGATATGATGCTTCATTCCATCATTGAAAATCTCCAACGCGAAAATTTAAATCCTATCGAAGAAGCTAAAGCATACCAGTCCTTAATCGATAAAGGTTTTACCCACACAGAAATTGCTGAAAAAATGGGGAAATCTCGACCTTATATTACAAATCTAGTTCGATTGTTAGGGCTACCTAAACATATCCTGACAGAAGTCGAAAGTGGGAAGCTTTCCCAGGCTCATGCTAGACTCCTCATTCAATTATCAAGCGACAGACAAGATACACTCTTGCATCGTATTCAAACAGAAAATCTTTCAGTTAGACAAGTTGAACAAATACTACAAAAAAATAAGAAGAGTAGTAAAAAAGAAAAAGACCACTTTGTCAAAGAGGAAGAGCAAAAATTGAAAAAAATACTCGGATTAGATGTTCAGATTAGCCTTCAAAAAAAAGATAGCGGTAAAATCTCAATTTCCTTCCATAACCAAGAAGAATACCAACAATTTATTAACAGCCTGAAATAAGGCTGTTATTTTATTATTCTTAACTAACATGGTTATCCACCGATTTATCTTTTTAAAAAGCCTTCTATTTCAGAATTCTCCTTAGTTATCCACATCTTGTGGATAAAAACTAAAAACATTGTTAATTGTTTTCCACAAGTTGTGGAAAAATAATCTTATCTATGGTAAAATGATTCTATCAATAAACCTTTAAAATTTTATAGTAAAGGAGGAGAAAATCATTGAAAGAAAAACAATTTTGGAATCGTATTTTAGAACTTGCGCATGATCGGTTGACTCAATCAGTTTATGATTTTTACATCTTAGATGCAACCTTGGTTAAAGTAGAAGATGCCACTGCAACGATTTTCTTACCTCGAGATGAGATGCAGATATTTTGGGAAAGAAATATTAATGGAATCCTTTTAACAGCAGGTTTTGAAATCTATGATACTGAAATAAAGGCGCATTATGTCTTCACGAAAGTTGAAGAAACTGCCTCTCAAATAGCTAAAGAACCTGATTCTATTAATGATTATCAGACAAGTCCGTCCACTATTCCATATTCTGAAACTGGACTCAAGGAAAAGTATACTTTCGATAATTTTGTCCAAGGAAATGGTAATGTTTGGGCTAAGTCCGCAGCTTTAGCAGTTTCTGAAGATCCTGGACTAACTTATAATCCTCTATTTATCTATGGAGGGCCTGGTCTTGGAAAAACCCACCTACTAAATGCCCTTGGTAATGAAATTCTAAAAAAGAGCCCTAATGCGCGTGTTAAATACATACCTGCTGAAAGCTTCATTAATGAATTCCTAGAGCATTTAAGACTCAATGATATGGAAAAATTCAAAAAAACTTATCGTAGTTTAGATCTCCTACTCATTGATGATATTCAATCTCTTAGTGGAAAGAAAGTTCAGACTCAGGAAGAGTTTTTCAATACATTTAACGCCCTTCACAATAATAATAAGCAGATTGTTTTGACAAGCGACCGTAGACCTGAACATTTAGAGAGTCTTCCTGAACGTCTGGTCACGCGCTTCTCGTGGGGATTAACAACAGATATCACACCACCTGATTTTGAAACACGTATTGCGATTTTACAGAGTAAGACTGAACATCTCAATTATCATTTTCAGAATGATACACTCGAATATTTGGCTGGACAATTTGACTCGAATGTGAGAGAGCTAGAGGGTGCACTCAACGATATCAGCTTGATGGCCAAAGTCAAAAAGATTAACAACATCACAGTTGACATCGCTGCTGAGGCTATTCGTGCTCGCAAACAAGACGTTAGCAAAATGATTGTGATTCCAATTGATAAAATACAAACAGAAGTTGGAAACTTTTATGGTGTTAGTGTCAAGGAAATAAAGGGAACTAGACGTGTTCAAAATATCGTTTTAGCCCGTCAAGTTGCCATGTACCTAGCCAGAGAAATGACAGATAATAGCCTTCCTAAAATTGGAAAAGAGTTTGGTGGCAAAGACCACACAACGGTCATTCATGCCCATGGAAAAATCAAATCCATGCTTGAAACAGATGATAATTTACGTTTAGAAATCGAAGCAATCAAAAAGAAAATTAAATAACTTGTGGATAACTTTAGATAAAATTCTTTATTTATCCACACTTTTTAAACAAGGCTCTTTCCTTGAGTTTTCTTGATTAGCATCTGTTTTCCACATATTTCACACGCTCTATTATTACTATTATCCTTCTAATAATAAAAAGAATAAAGGAGAATCCATGATTCATTTTTCAATTAATAAAAATTTATTTTTACAAGCTTTAAATACAACCAAAAGAGCTATTAGCTCAAAAAATGCTATTCCTATTTTATCAACTGTAAAAATTGATGTTACCAATGAAGGAATTACCTTGATTGGATCTAATGGTCAAATCTCAATCGAAAATTTCATTTCGCAAAAAAATGAAAATGCAGGTCTCTTGATTAATTCTTTAGGATCAGTTCTACTGGAAGCCTCTTTCTTTATCAATGTTGTTTCAAGCCTTCCAGATGTGACACTTGATTTTAAAGAAATTGATCAAAAGCAGATTGTCTTAACAAGTGGTAAATCAGAAATTACCCTAAAAGGAAAGGATAGCGAGCAGTATCCACGTATCCAAGAAATTTCCGCAAGTAATCCTTTAGTTCTTGAAACAAAACTTCTTAAAAAGATTATCAACGAAACTGCTTTCGCAGCTAGCACTCAAGAAAGTCGTCCTATTTTGACGGGTGTCCACTTTGTTTTAAGCAACCACAAAGAATTAAAAACAGTTGCAACAGACTCTCACCGTCTCAGTCAGAAGAAATTGACTCTTGAAAAAAATAGTGATGATTTTGATGTTGTCATCCCGAGTCGCTCGCTACGAGAATTTTCAGCTGTTTTTACGGATGATATCGAAACAGTAGAGATTTTCTTCGCCAATAATCAAATTCTCTTTAGAAGTGAAAATATTAGCTTCTACACACGTCTCTTAGAAGGGAATTATCCAGATACAGATCGTTTGATTCCAACAGATTTCAATACAACAGTTACTTTTGACGTTGCTAAACTACGTCAATCTATGGAACGTGCTCGCCTCTTATCAAGTGCGACACAAAATGGTACTGTTAAATTAGAAATTAAAGAAGGAGTTGTAAGTGCCCATGTTCATTCTCCAGAAGTAGGCAAAGTAAACGAAGAAATTGATACTGAAAATGTAAGTGGTGCTGATTTGACGATTAGTTTCAACCCAACTTATTTGATTGAAGCACTAAAAGCTTTGAATAGCGAAAAAGTTACAATCAGCTTTATTTCAGCAGTTCGTCCATTTACTCTGGTTCCAGCTGATACAGATGAAGATTTCATGCAGCTCATCACGCCAGTTCGTACAAATTAATGGAAAGAGGTTGAGCCTAGCTCGCCTCTTTTATGGTATAATCGAAAAAGAAAAAGGAGACTAACTATGTATCAAGTTGGAAATTTTGTTGAAATGAAAAAACCACACGCTTGT
The DNA here is from genome assembly GCA_963524795.1 of uncultured Streptococcus sp. Taxonomy (GTDB): domain Bacteria; phylum Bacillota; class Bacilli; order Lactobacillales; family Streptococcaceae; genus Streptococcus. Next base: position 603 of record CAURIB010000020.1, on the reverse strand, counting down.
ACGATAAAGTCAACAGGCAAAAAAGCCAATCGCTGGGAAATTACCCGTGTTGGAGCAGACATCAAGATAAAATGCAGTAATTGTGAACATGTGGTCATGATGAGTCGCTATGATTTTGAAAGAAAAATGAGTAAAATCATCGACTAAGAACCCCAGTTAGAGGGTTAGCAAGTTTTCCCTTTTTGTGTTATAATATTGAAGATTGAAATGTGAACGGAGATTGAGAAACTATGGCTTTAACAGCAGGTATCGTGGGTTTGCCAAACGTTGGTAAATCAACCCTATTTAACGCAATTACAAAAGCAGGAGCAGAGGCTGCAAATTATCCATTTGCAACCATTGATCCAAATGTTGGGATGGTAGAAGTTCCAGATGAACGCCTCCAAAAATTGACTGAAATGATTACTCCTAAGAAGACAGTCCCAACAACCTTTGAATTTACAGATATTGCAGGGATTGTAAAAGGTGCATCAAGAGGAGAAGGTCTCGGTAATAAATTCTTGGCTAATATCCGTGAAGTTGATGCAATTGTTCACGTGGTTCGTGCCTTTGATGATGAAAATGTCATGCGTGAGCAAGGTCGTGAAGATGCCTTTGTGGATC
>CAURIB010000019.1:0-17555 GCA_963524795.1 uncultured Streptococcus sp. | reverse complement strand
TCTTCCCAAGTAGCTCAAACTTTGCTTCTACTTTGGAACAATACGGAGATAAAATCACATACAGCCCACAGGATTCAACTAGTTACTACTTTACCTTTAACGTAAACCGTCAATCTTTCAATAAGACAGCAAAAACAAGTGAAGAACAGAAAACTTCTACAAAAGAAGCAATGTTGAACAAGGACTTCCGTCAAGCAATCAACTTTGCCTTCAACCGTCATTCTTATGCTGCCCAGCTCAATGGTGAAGATGGTGCGGACAAGATTATTCGTAATAGCTTAGTACCAGATAACTTTGTACAATCTGGTGGTAAAAACTTTGGTGATATTGCTCAAAAAGAATTGGTCAACTATGGAGACCAATGGAAAGGTGTTGAGCTCGTTGACGGAAAAGATACCATTTACAATCCTGACAAAGCCAAAGCTTCATTTGAAAAAGCTAAGAAAGAATTGGAAGCAAAAGGTGTAATCTTCCCAATTCACTTGGATGTCCCAGTTGAACAGACAGATACCATTGCCGTTCAACAAAGCAATTCCTTCAAACAATCAATCGAATCAACTCTTGGTTCTGAAAATGTCGTGATCGACGTCCTTCAGATGACAGACAATGAAAAGGAAAGCATTACATCTCAAGCACGTGTTCCTGCTCAAAAAGACTATGACTTGAACAGTACTGGATGGGCTCCAAGCTACCAAGATCCAGCAAGTTATCTCAATATCATGGATCCTAAGACCGGTTCTGCTATGAAACACCTTGGTATTACTAAAGGAAAAGACAAGGAAGTAGTAGCTCAACTAGGTTTGGACGAATATAAGAAACTCTTGGATGATGCAGTTTCTGAGAAGAATGACTTGGATAAGAGATATGAAAAATATGCTAAAGCTCAAGCATGGCTCACTGATAGTTCTCTCTTGATGCCAACAGCTTCATCAGGTGGTTCACCAGTTGTCAGCAACATTGTTCCTTTCTCTAAACCATACTCACAAGTTGGTATTAAGGGTGATCCATACATCTTCAAGGGAATGAAATTGCAAAAAGAGATTGTATCTGCTAAAGAATATCAAGCAGCTCTTGAAAAATGGCAAAAAGAAAAATTGGAATCAAACAATAAATACCAAAAAGAATTAGAAAGTCATGTCAAATAAAACAGACTAGTACTTTTGGAATAAAGGGGCCTATATGGAATGGATTAAACTAATAGGGATAGTTATCATTGTGATTGGTTTTGTCTATAAATTAGATACCATTGCAACGGTAGTCTTAGCTAGTTTAGTTACAGCTCTAGTTTCTGGAGTTTCTCTTGTTGAGTTCTTGGAAATTTTGGGAAAAGAATTTAGTAATCAACGAGTTCTGACGATTTTTATGGTAACCTTGCCACTAGTAGGTTTATCTGAAACTTTTGGTCTCAAGCAACGTTCGATTGACTTGATTCAAAAGATAAAGGGACTAACAGTTGGAAGTTTTTATACCGTGTATTTCTTTTTTCGGGAACTCGATGGTTTCTTTGCCATTCGTCTAGGAGGACATCCGCAGTTTGTAAGGCCTTTGGTTGAACCCATGGGACAAGCAGCAGCAGAGTCACAATTAGGTAGAAAATTAACGGAGCAGGAGAGCGAAGCGCTAAAAGCGCGTGCAGCAGCAAATGATAATTTTGCAAATTTCTTTGCTCAAAACACTTTCGTTGGTGCAGGTGGTGTCCTCTTGATAGGGGGCACACTGGACCAATTAGGTTACGAAAGTAATTATGCAGGAATTGCTTCAGCTTCGCTTATAGTTGCAGGAATTGCCCTATTTATAGTTGGAATTTACAATTACCTGTTTGATAGAAAACTGCTAGCAAATAAGGTTAGTAAAGGGAAAGAAGAATGACCAATCTAGCAAGACAGTTATTAGAGTTGACCTATATTGTGATTGGTTGTCAATTCCTTCATACGGCTTATTGTAGCTATAAAGATAAAACAAACCCAGTTCGCTTTGGAACGGCTGGGTTTTGGGCTTTATTGGGTATCAGTTTTATCGGTGGTTCCTATCTACCTTCTGTCTGTATTGGAGTTATCGTAGTGCTATTAGCCCTGCTAACTCTCTTTAAACAGGTTCGTATCGGCACCTTACCGTCTCTGGATGAAGTCAAGGCAAACATTGAAGCTAAACGACTAAAGAATAAAATTTTTATTCCAGTCATGTTAATGGCTTTGATTGCTTTGGTATTAGCAAAAATGATTCCTGAGTTTAGTAAGATTGCTATCAGTCTTGCTGCATTTTTCGCAACCATCTCTCTTTTATTGATTACTAAGAGTTCTCCTAGAAGTTTGTTAGCAGAAAACAATCGCATGGTGCAACAAGTTTCAACTAGTGGGATTGTTCCTCAGCTTTTAGGAGCTTTAGGTGCTATTTTTACCGTAGCAGGAGCTGGAGATTTAATTTCACATCTGATAAGTGGTTTTGTGCCTTCGGGTAGTCGGTTGATGGGTGTGGTGGCTTATGTGCTGGGAATGGTTCTATTTTCAATGATTATGGGAAATGCCTTTGCGGCCTTTACTGTCATTACTGCCGGGATTGGTGTTCCCTTTGTATTTGCCTTGGGAGCCGATCCAATCGTGGCGGGTGCTCTTGCTATGACAGCAGGTTGTTGTGGAACTTTATTAAGCCCAATGGCTGCCAATTTCAATACCTTACCTGTAGCACTTTTGGATATGAAAGATCCAAATGGGGTTATCAAAGCGCAAATAGGAGTAGCTATTGTCATGATTATCATACATGTATTTTTGATGTACTTTTTGGCATTTTAGCAAAGGAAATAAAATGAAAATATTAGTTACAGGTTTTGATCCTTTCGGTGGTGAAAAGGTCAATCCAGCCTTGGAGGCTGTTAAATTATTACCGAAAGAAATCCATGGGGCTGAGGTTTATTGGGCAGAAATCCCAACGGTCTTTTATCAATCAGCAGAGGTTTTAGAAGCAGAAATAGTTCGATATCAACCAGATGTTGTGCTTTGCATCGGCCAAGCAGGAGGAAGAGCGAGTTTAACTCCCGAGAGAGTCGCTATCAATCAAGATGATGCTAGAATTCCAGATAACCAAGGAAATCAGCCGATTGATGAACCTATACGCATGGATGGAGAAGTTGCCTATTTTAGCACACTCCCTATTAAAGCGATGGTACAAGCCATAAAAGAGGAAGGGCTACCAGCTACAGTTTCAAATACAGCAGGAACTTTTGTTTGCAACCATTTGATGTATCAGGCTCTCTATTTAGCGGATAAGAAATTTCCCCATATGAGAGCAGGTTTTATGCATATTCCCTATATGACAGAACAAGTGTTGAACAAGCCTAATACTGCATCCATGTGTTTAACAGATATTGTCAGAGGCATCGAGGCAGCTATTAGAGCTATCGTAGACTATAAGGATAAGGACTTGAAGTTAGTAGGTGGAACAACCCATTAATCACGAGTCATCTCTAGATAAAAAATTCTAGATTTTTTACAAAAACTCTGTATCAAGCTTGGTTTGGTATAGAGTTTTTTCTTGCCAGTTTTCTAAATTTCTTGTACAATAGGAAGAGTGAAAAGAGGTAGAGTATGAGTAAAAAAGATAAAAAAATTGAAATTCAATTAACGGATGCAACTGTTTTAGTTGGGAAAGAAAAGTATGACGGTTACACTTTAACCATTGGTAAAAAGATCATTGGTGAAATTGCCGAATTAGATAATCAATTTGCGATCATAAAGAATGGAAATGTCGATAGTTTTTATAAAAAACTTGAAAAAGCTGTGGAAATTTTGATTGAAAACTATAATTTAGCAAAATAATGCTTGTTTTTTGTAAATTTTCATGATATAATAGACTCTGTTAATTGTCGGAGAGATAGCGAAGAGGCTAAACGCGGCGGACTGTAAATCCGCTCCTTCGGGTTCGGGGGTTCGAATCCCTCTCTCTCCATCTTGTTTTTGGGGTATAGCCAAGCGGTAAGGCAAGGGACTTTGACTCCCTCATGCGTTGGTTCGAATCCAGCTACCCCAGTTCTTAGGTAATAAATTCAAGATAAAAAGAAAAATATCTTAGGGTATTTTATTTTTATAATTGAAAGACGTGAACGATATGAACATGTCCTTGCGGGTGCTTAGGAAAAAAATTATAAGTATGTCAAGCTGAAGAAAAGCTTGATTGTTGGAGGATTTTTTAGATGAACGAATTTGAAGATTTGCTAAATAGCGTTAGCCAAGTTGAGCCTGGTGATGTTGTTAGTGCTGAAGTATTGACAGTCGATGCGACTCAAGCTAACGTTGCAATCTCTGGAACTGGTGTTGAAGGTGTCTTGACTCTTCGCGAATTGACAAACGATCGCGATGCAGATATCAATGACTTTGTAAAAGTAGGTGAAGTATTGGATGTTCTTGTGCTTCGTCAAGTAGTTGGTAAAGATACTGATACAGTAACATACCTTGTATCTAAAAAACGCCTTGAAGCTCGCAAAGCATGGGACAAACTTGTTGGTCGCGAAGAAGAAGTTGTTACAGTTAAAGGAACTCGCGCTGTTAAAGGTGGACTTTCTGTTGAATTTGAAGGTGTACGTGGATTTATCCCAGCTTCAATGTTGGATACTCGTTTTGTACGTAACACTGAGCGTTTTGTAGGTCAAGAATTTGAAGCTAAAATCAAAGAAGTTGACGCTAAAGAAAACCGCTTCATCCTTTCACGTCGTGAAGTTGTTGAAGCAGCTACAGCAGCAGCTCGTGCTGAAGTATTCGGTAAATTGGCTGTTGGTGATGTAGTAACTGGTAAAGTTGCACGTATCACAAGCTTCGGTGCTTTCATCGACCTTGGTGGTGTTGATGGATTGGTTCACTTGACTGAATTGTCACACGAACGTAACGTTTCACCAAAATCAGTTGTAACTGTTGGTGAAGAAGTTGAAGTGAAAATCCTTGATCTTAACGAAGAAGAAGGACGTGTATCACTTTCACTTAAAGCTACAACACCTGGACCATGGGATGGCGTTGAGCAAAAATTGGCTAAAGGTGACGTTGTAGAAGGTACAGTTAAACGTTTGACTGACTTCGGTGCATTTGTTGAAGTATTGCCAGGTATCGATGGACTTGTTCACGTATCTCAAATTTCACACAAACGTATTGAAAATCCAAAAGAAGCTCTTAAAGTTGGTCAAGAAGTTACTGTTAAAGTTCTTGAAGTTAATGCTGATGCAGAACGTGTATCACTTTCTATCAAAGCTCTTGAAGAACGTCCAGCTCAAGAAGAAGGACAAAAAGAAGAAAAACGTGCTCCACGTCCACGTCGTCCAAAACGTCAAGAAAAACGTGACTTTGAACTTCCTGAAACTCAAACAGGATTCTCAATGGCTGACTTGTTCGGAGACATCGAACTTTAATTCATTTGAATTTGAAAAAAAATCCTTTGTTTTTTAAACAGAGGATTTTTCTTTTTTCTACTAGTATTTTTTGATATAATGGTTCTATGTTATATTCAGAAAAAGAATCACTTTATCAAATGGTCAATACTCAGCTCACTGCACTTTTAGAAGGAGAGCCCAATGTTTTGGCTAATCTATCAAATGCCAGTGCTCTGCTAAAAACAAGCTTTCCCAATACTGTTTTTGCAGGTTTCTATCTATTTGATGGGAATGAACTGATCTTGGGACCCTTTCAAGGTGGAGTTTCATGTGTACGAATCGCTCTTGGAAAAGGTGTTTGTGGCGAATCGGCAACTAGCCGTCAAACAGTGATTGTTGGTGATGTAAAAACCTATCCAAACTATATTTCTTGTGATAGTAGTGCTCGTAGTGAAATTGTTGTGCCAATGGTTAAAGATGGACAACTTCTGGGTGTTTTAGACTTGGATTCATCACTTGTCGATGATTATGATGAAATGGATCAGAAGTATTTAGAAGAGTTTGTATCTATTTTACTAGATAAAACAGAATGGAACTTTTCAATGTTTGAGGAGAAAGTGTAATGTATCAGGCCCTTTATCGAAAATATAGAAGCCAGACTTTTTCACAGCTAGTAGGTCAAGAGGTGGTAGCAAAAACTCTTAAACAAGCTGTTGAACAGGAAAAAATAAGCCACGCCTATCTATTTTCAGGTCCTCGTGGAACTGGTAAGACTAGTGTGGCTAAGATTTTTGCTAAGGCTATGAACTGCCCTAATCAAGTAGGGGGAGAACCTTGTAATAACTGTTATATCTGTAAAGCTGTTACGGATGGAAGTTTAGAAGACGTTATCGAAATGGATGCTGCTTCTAATAATGGGGTTGATGAAATTCGTGATATTCGTGATAAATCAACTTATGCTCCGAGTGTTGCCCACTATAAGGTTTATATCATTGACGAGGTTCATATGCTTTCAACAGGTGCCTTTAATGCCCTTTTGAAAACACTGGAAGAACCAACTCCAAATGTAGTCTTTATTTTGGCAACGACTGAACTTCATAAGATTCCTGCGACAATTTTGTCTCGTGTTCAACGATTTGAGTTCAAGTCCATTAAGACTCAGGATATTCGAGATCATATCTTCCAGATTTTAGAAAAAGAAGGGATTGCTTATGAAACTGAAGCTGTTGAGATTATCGCTCGTAGAGCCGAAGGTGGTATGCGGGATGCTTTGTCCATTTTAGACCAAGCATTGAGTTTGACTCAAGATGCTAGATTAACAACAGCAGTTTCTGAAGAAATTACTGGGACTATTAGTTTAAGTGCTTTGGATAATTATGTGGCTGCTTTGGCACAAAAAGATGTGACTCGTGCTTTGGAAAATCTTAATTTGATTTTTGATAATGGAAAAAGCATGACACGATTTGTAACGGATTTGTTGCAATACTTGCGAGATATTTTGATTGTCCAAACTGGTGGGGAGAATACTCACTATAGTGATCTCTTTAAAGATAACCTAGGTATTTCACAGGCTGTTTTGTTCGAGATGATTGGAATTGCAACAAGTAGTTTAGCTGATATCAAGGCTAGCTTACAGCCTAAGATTTATGCTGAAATGATGACCATACGTTTGGCAGAGATAGATTCAAAACCAACATTATCAGATGATACAAGTGGAGAATTAGCCTCTCTTAGAGAAGAAGTTGCGCGATTGAAACAGGCTCTGGCAAATGTTAACACGAGTCCTAAGCAGACTACACCAACACCGAGCCGTCCAGTTAACAGCAAGTCAATTTATCGCGTAGATCGTAATAAGGTTCAGTCTATTCTTCAAGAAGCTGTTGAAAATCCTGATTTAGCACGTCAAAACCTGATTCGTTTGCAGAATGCCTGGGGAGAGGTAATTGAAAGTCTTGGAGGCCCTGATAAGGCTTTGCTAGTTGGTTCTCAACCGGTTGCGGCCAATGAACACCATGCCATTCTTGCTTTTGAATCTAACTTCAATGCTGGTCAAACCATGAAGCGTGATAATCTCAACACCATGTTTGGTAATATCCTCAGTCAAGCAGCGGGATTTTCTCCAGAGATTCTTGCTATATCTATGGACGAGTGGAAAGAAGTCAGAGCAGACTTCTCAGCTAAGGCTAAATCCTCTCAAGGTCAACCAGTCAAGGAAGAAGTGGAGGAATCTATCCTGCCTCAAGGATTTGAATTTCTAGCGGATAAAGTGACCATAGCAGAAGATTAAAAGGATTTTTGCGAAATAATACGATGAACAGACAACAATTTATAATTATGGCCTTATTTACTGCTGCCGAGACTTATTTCTTTAATGAATCCATCATGGAGCAACGGTATATCGTGGCCTTGCTTTGGGCTATTTTAATCCTAAGAAATTTTAGAGTCAGCTATATTATGGGTAAAATTGTCAACGCTATAGATGACCATTTTCGTGGAAAGAAGTAACCCTCAGCTTCTAGACAAAATTAAAGCCTTTTAGGCTTTTTTTTGTTATACTATTAAAGTATATTTATTGACTTTTTATCGTTTTTTACTAGAAAAATACGGACAATTTTCTAGCAAAAATGGTAAAACGGATTGAAAAGAAAGGAATTATCATGTCAGTATTAGAGATCAAAGATCTTCACGTTGAGATTGAAGGAAAAGAAATTTTAAAAGGGGTTAACCTGACCCTGAAAACAGGAGAAATTGCCGCTATCATGGGACCAAATGGTACTGGTAAATCAACTCTTTCAGCCGCTATCATGGGAAATCCAAACTATGAAGTTACCAAAGGTGAAGTTTTGTTTGATGGTGTAAACATCCTTGAGTTGGAAGTGGACGAGCGTGCGCGTATGGGACTTTTCCTTGCCATGCAATATCCATCAGAAATTCCTGGAATTACTAACGCTGAGTTTCTTCGTGCAGCTATGAATGCTGGTAAAGAAGACGATGAAAAGATTTCAGTTCGTGAGTTCATCACTAAATTAGACGAGAAGATGGAATTGCTCAACATGAAAGAAGAAATGGCTGAGCGTTACTTAAACGAAGGTTTCTCTGGTGGTGAGAAAAAACGTAATGAAATTCTTCAACTCTTGATGTTGGAACCAACTTTTGCCCTCTTGGATGAGATCGACTCAGGTCTTGATATTGACGCTCTTAAAGTTGTATCTAAAGGTGTCAATGCTATGCGTGGAGAAGGTTTTGGTGCTATGATTATCACTCACTACCAACGTCTTTTGAACTACATCACACCTGATGTGGTACACGTCATGATGGAAGGTCGTGTTGTCCTTTCTGGTGGTCCAGAATTGGCTGCGCGTTTGGAACGTGAAGGATACGCAAAACTAGCTGAAGAACTTGGCTACGACTACAAGGAAGAATTGTAATTCCCTCGTATCTTTTAGGAGAAGTAAATGACTAAAGAAACTATTAAACTTTTTTCAGAAATGCACGCTGAACCAAGTTGGTTGGCTGATCTCCGTCAAAAAGCTTTTGACAAGATTGAGACTTTGGAATTACCAGTTATTGAGCGTGTCAAATTCCACCGTTGGAATCTGGGTGATGGAACGATTACAGAAAATGAGCCATCAGCAAATGTTCCAGATTTCACAGCTCTAGATAATCACTTGAAGTTGGTGCAAGTAGGAACTCAAACTGTTTTTGAACAAACTCCAGCTGAGTTGGCTGAACAAGGAGTGGTCTTTACAGACTTCCACTCAGCTCTTGAAGAAATTCCGGAACTCGTAGAAGAATTCTTCATGTCATCTGTTAAGTATGACGATGACAAGTTGGCAGCTTATCACACTGCTTACTTTAACAGTGGTGCTGTTCTCTACATTCCTGATAACGTGGAAATTGCTGAACCAATCGAAGGAATTTTCTATCAAGACAGCGATAGCGATGTGCCATTTAACAAGCATATAATGATTATCGCTGGTAAAAATTCTAAGATTAGCTACCTTGAACGTCTGGAGTCACGTGGTGAGGGTAGTGCTAAGGCAACTGCCAACATCACAGTAGAAGTCATCGCTCGTTCTGGCGCGCAAGTGAAGTTTGCAGCGATTGACCGTCTAGGCGAAAATGTTACAGCCTATATTAGCCGCCGTGGTAAATTGGGCAACGATGCAAATATTGACTGGGCTATCGGTGTCATGAACGAAGGAAACGTCGTTGCAGACTTTGATAGTGATTTGATTGGAAATGGTAGCCATGCAGACCTTAAGGTTGTTGCTCTTTCAAGTGGTCGTCAGGTACAAGGAATTGATACTCGAGTGACTAACTATGGTTGCAACTCTATCGGTAATATCCTTCAACATGGAGTTATCCTTGAAAAAGCAACCTTGACCTTCAACGGTATTGGCCACATCATCAAGGGTGCCAAAGGAGCAGACGCTCAACAAGAAAGCCGTGTTCTCATGCTTTCTGACCAGGCGCGTTCAGATGCTAACCCAATTCTTTTGATTGATGAAAATGATGTCACTGCAGGACACGCAGCTTCAATCGGTCAAGTAGACCCTGAAGACATGTACTACCTCATGAGTCGTGGTTTGGATAAAGCGACTGCGGAACGCTTGGTTGTACGTGGTTTCCTTGGATCCGTTATCGTTGAGATCCCTGTCAAGGAAGTTCGTGATGAAATGATTGCGACGATCGAAGAAAAATTGTCAAAACGCTAAGGGGAAGCCTATGTTAGATGTAGAAGCGATTCGCAAGGATTTTCCGATTTTAGACCAGATTGTCAATGACGAACCTCTGGTTTATTTGGACAACGCTGCGACGACACAAAAACCACTAGCTGTTCTTGAAACGATTAACCGCTACTATGAGAACGACAATGCCAATGTTCATCGTGGCGTTCATACCTTGGCAGAAAGGGCGACAGCTTCTTATGAGGCGGCTCGTGAAACCATTCGTAAGTTTATCAATGCAGGGTCTACAAAGGAAGTTCTCTTTACTAGAGGAACGACAACAAGCCTGAACTGGGTGGCGCGCTTTGCAGAGGAAGTCTTGACTGAGGGAGACCAAGTTGTGATTTCTGTCATGGAACATCATTCCAATATCATTCCTTGGCAAGAAGCCTGCCGTAAGACTGGGGCAGAGCTTGTCTATGTCTATCTCAAGAATGGAGCTCTGGATATGGATGACTTGAGGGCTAAATTGACTGATAAAGTTAAGTTTGTCTCCCTTGCTCACGCCTCCAATGTTCTTGGTGTGGTCAATCCAATCAAAGAAATCACTCAATTGGCCCACCAAGTTGGAGCCATCATGGTGGTGGATGGTGCTCAATCTACGCCTCATATGAAGATCGATGTCCAGAACTTGGATGTGGACTTCTTTGCCTTTTCAGGTCACAAGATGGCTGGTCCGACTGGTATCGGTGTTCTTTATGGCAAAGAAAAGTATCTGGAGCAAATGTCACCAGTTGAATTTGGTGGTGAGATGATTGATTTCGTCTATGAGCAATCTGCTAGCTGGAAGGAGTTGCCTTGGAAATTCGAGGCTGGAACACCAAATATGGCAGGTGCTATCGGACTGGCAGCAGCAGTGGATTATCTAGAAAACATCGGTATGGATGCCATTGAAGCCCATGAACAAGAATTGATCGCATACGTCTATCCAAAACTGCAGGCGATTGAAGGACTGACCATTTATGGTTCACAGGACTTGGCTCAACGTTCAGGTGTTATTGCTTTTAACCTAGGAAATCTTCACCCTCACGATCTTGCGACTGCTTTGGATTATGAAGGCGTGGCTGTTCGAGCAGGTCACCATTGCGCTCAACCCTTGCTTCAGTATTTGGATGTCCCAGCGACAGCTCGTGCAAGTTTTTATATCTACAATACCAAGGCAGATTGCGACAAGCTAGTCGATGCCTTACAAAAAACAAAGGAGTTTTTCAATGGCACTTTCTAAACTAGATAGCCTTTATATGGCAGTGGTAGCGGACCATTCGAAAAATCCACATCATCAAGGAAAGTTAGAAGACGCTGAACAAATCAGTCTCAACAATCCAACCTGTGGTGATGTCATCAATCTCTCTGTCAAGTTTGATGCAGAGGACCGTTTGGAAGATATTGCTTTTCTAAACTCAGGTTGTACCATCTCAACTGCCTCTGCTAGCATGATGACAGATGCTGTTTTGGGCAAGACCAAGCAAGAAATTTTAGAACTTGCGACTATTTTTTCTGAAATGGTTCAAGGGCAAGAAGATAAACGCCAAGACAAACTAGGCGATGCAGCTTTCTTGTCAGGTGTTGCCAAATTTCCTCAACGAATCAAGTGTGCAACCCTAGCTTGGAATGCCCTGAAGAAAACAATTGAAAATCAAGAAAACAAGTAAGGCAAGTTTCTTTTGTCTTATGAATCAGTAGAAATGAAGAATGAAAGAAAGGATATTATGGCTGAAGAAAGAGTAGAACCAAAACCAATTGACCTTGGTGAATATAAATTTGGTTTCCATGATGATGTAGAGCCTGTCCTATCGACAGGAAAAGGATTGAATGAAGATGTCATTCGTGAATTATCAGCTGCAAAGGGAGAACCTGAGTGGATGTTAGAATTCCGTTTGAAGTCTTATGAAACCTTCAAAAAAATGCCCATGCAAACTTGGGGAGCAGACTTGTCAGAGATTGATTTTGATGACTTGATCTACTACCAAAAACCATCTGATAAACCAGCTCGTTCATGGGATGACGTTCCTGAAAAGATTAAAGAAACCTTTGAACGTATTGGTATACCAGAAGCTGAGCGTGCTTATCTAGCTGGTGCCTCTGCCCAGTACGAGTCAGAAGTGGTTTACCACAACATGAAGGAAGAGTTCCAGAAATTGGGGATTATCTTTACAGATACAGATTCTGCCCTCAAGGAATACCCAGACTTGTTTAAACAATACTTTGCCAAGTTGGTACCGCCAACAGATAACAAATTGGCTGCCCTCAACTCAGCAGTATGGTCTGGTGGAACCTTTATCTACGTACCAAAAGGTGTAAAGGTAGATATTCCACTTCAAACTTACTTCCGTATCAACAACGAAAATACTGGTCAGTTTGAACGTACCTTGATTATCGTTGATGAGGGAGCAAGTGTCCACTACGTAGAAGGATGTACAGCGCCAACTTATTCAAGTAACAGCTTGCACGCCGCCATCGTAGAAATCTTTGCCTTGGATGGAGCTTATATGCGTTATACAACCATCCAAAACTGGTCTGATAACGTTTATAACTTGGTTACTAAGCGTGCTAAAGCCCAAAAAGATGCGACTGTTGAGTGGATTGATGGAAACTTGGGTGCCAAAACAACCATGAAATACCCATCTGTTTACCTAGATGGAGAAGGGGCGCGTGGTACTATGCTCTCTATCGCCTTTGCCAATGCTGGGCAACACCAAGACACGGGTGCTAAGATGATCCACAACGCTCCACATACAAGCTCGTCTATCGTGTCTAAATCCATCGCTAAAGGCGGAGGAAAGGTTGACTACCGTGGACAGGTAACCTTTAACAAAAACTCTAAGAAGTCTGTTTCTCACATCGAGTGTGATACCATTATCATGGATGACTTATCAGCATCAGATACCATTCCGTTTAATGAAATTCATAACTCACAAGTTGCTTTGGAGCACGAAGCCAAAGTTTCTAAGATTTCAGAAGAACAACTTTATTACCTTATGAGTCGTGGCTTGTCAGAGACTGAAGCAACTGAGATGATTGTCATGGGATTTGTAGAACCCTTCACCAAAGAACTTCCGATGGAATACGCTGTTGAGCTTAACCGCTTGATTAGCTATGAAATGGAAGGATCAGTCGGATAAACTTTATGAACAGAAACTGAGGCTGGGACAAAAGTCCTAGCCTCTCAATTGTCTTTGGATTGTCGAGTAAGACGCAGTGGTTGAGTGGGCTCTACTACGCTGATTTCATCAGCTTTTACAGCCCTACTCAACTGTGCGGAGGTGGGACGACGAAATCGAATTCTAACGAATTACCGATTTCTGTCCCACTCTCAGTTTTTTTGACGAAAGATACTTATAAATATTCACAAAAAGTCTTTTGTATGGTAAAATAATACAATCACATAAAGTGGGGGATGAAATATGAATATTTTTAGAACCAAAGACGTTAGTCTAGGTAAAACGGAAATGCACCGCCATTTGAAATTATGGGATTTAATTCTTTTGGGAATTGGTGCTATGGTAGGAACGGGAATTTTCACCATTACAGGAACAGCAGCAGCAACACTAGCAGGACCTGCTCTTGTGGTATCTATCGTGATTTCTGCGATCTGTGTGTCCTTATCTGCTCTCTTTTTCGCAGAATTTGCCTCTCGTGTTCCAGCAACTGGAGGTGCTTATAGTTATCTATATGCAATTTTAGGTGAATTTCCAGCTTGGATTGCTGGTTGGCTGACGATTATGGAATTTATGACAGCTGTTTCTGGTGTAGCTTCGGGTTGGGCGGCCTATTTTAAAGGTTTGCTTAGCCATTATGGTATTTCTATGCCTCGAGCCTTAAATGGGACCTTTAATCCAGAGCAAGGGACCTATCTTGACCTCCTTCCAATTCTAGTTCTCGTCCTCGTTACGGGACTGGTCTTATTGAATTCGAAGGCTGCGCTTCGATTTAATTCCATTTTAGTAGTTTTAAAATTCTCTGCTCTTGCCCTATTCATCTTAGTTGGAATTTGGTACATTAAACCTGAAAATTGGGCAGACTTTGCACCATTTGGCTTTGGTCAGATTTATGGTGGAAGCACTGGGATTATGGCAGGAGCTTCACTCATGTTCTTTGGATTTTTAGGGTTTGAATCTATTTCAATGGCAGTTGATGAAATTCAAAGCCCCCAGAAGAATGTACCGCGTGGAATTGTTTTCTCCTTAACTATCGTTACTATACTTTATGCACTAGTCACTCTAGTATTGACAGGGATTGTTCATTATAGCAAGCTCAATGTAGATGATGCAGTGGCTTTCGCTTTGAGAAGTATCGGTATTGGTTGGGCAGCTAATTATGTTTCTCTTGTTGCGATTTTTACCTTGATTACGGTATGTATTTCAATGACCTACGCCTTGTCACGAATGATCTATAGTTTAGCCCGTGATGGACTCTTGCCTCAAAGTTTTAAAGAAGTGACCAAGACTAGTAGAGTTCCAAAGAATGCAACCATCTTAACAGGTCTTGTTTCAGCCATTGCAGCGGGAATCTTCCCGCTAGCAAGTATTGCAGCCTTTCTTAATATCTGTACCTTAGCCTATCTTATTCTCCTAGCCTACGGTATCATCAAACTGAGAAAAGACAAGGGTATGCCAAAAGAGGGCGAGTTCAAAACTCCTCTGGTGCCTTTTTTACCAATCTTGTCTATTCTGATCTGCCTCTCATTCATGCTTCAATATACCCTTGAAACATGGATGGCATTTGGGATTGCCTTATTAATAGGAGTTATTATCTACTTTACTTATGGCTATAAACATTCGACTGTAGCTGAAAATGAATAAAGAAAAAATCGCGAATTTCGCGATTTTTTTACAACTTTTCGTTTACGAATCGAACAAATCGATTCCACCAAACTTTTAAGAAGAAGGCTTTGTCAACATTTT
Source organism: uncultured Streptococcus sp. (assembly GCA_963524795.1). GTDB lineage: Bacteria > Bacillota > Bacilli > Lactobacillales > Streptococcaceae > Streptococcus. The sequence goes on along the minus strand of CAURIB010000019.1, from coordinate 2,571 downwards.
TTTCTGCAACCATTTCAAACTTAGGTTTGTCAGTAGTGATGTAACCTTGCCCGACTAGATCTTTATCTTCATAAGTGAGATGGCCAACAACTGTTCCTGCTTCAAGTGGTGCAGTATGCTCAGTACTATCAGGTGTGTAAGTAACAGATGACTGTGCTCGACTACCGAGACGTTGAACAATTTTTATATCTTCTTTAGCAACTGCTGTAACCGTATCTTGCTTTCCGTCATAAACTGGAGATTTGCTATCTTGGTAGCTTTCTCCTTGATTGACGATTGTTTGGAGAGCAAAATTGGATGAGATATAATCTAGAAGAGCTGAAGTTGCAGTAAAACGTGCATATGGATTGGTATCTTGGTTGTCAGCATTAAGAACAACTGTAATGATACGCATTCCTTTTTCAACTGTAGTACCTACAAAGGATGCTCCAGCCTTATCAGTCGTACCAGTTTTGAGACCATCAACACCCCCACGATAGGCAGGCATTCCCTCCAACATATAGTTAGTAGAATTAATGGTCATACCAGCGAAAGTTGAAGAAGGTTTCTTGGTGATTTCTAAGACCTGAGGATACTTGAGGATGAGGTTGCGAGCAACGACAGCAACATCATAAGCGCTCAATTTATTTTCATCATCTTTCTTTGAACCAGGATAGATATTAGCGCCGAGAGTTTCATTGTTAAGACCAGTTGTATTAACGAGGGTAGCATCTTGAATCCCCCATTCCAATAGTTTGGCCTTCATCATATCAACGAAGTCTTTTTCAGAGCCAGCAATTTTTTCAGCTAGGGCAATGGCTGCACTGTTAGCACTGGATACCAGAGTAGCTTCTAGCAATTCCTCAACTGTGTAGTTACGAGCTTCCATAGGAACGTTACTTGCTTCAGAATTGGTAGTGAGCTGGTAAGGATAATCTGAGATTTCTACAGGAGTAGAAAGGGTGATTTTTCCTTGTTCCAAGGCTTCATAGACTAGATAAACAGTGAGGATTTTACTGATAGAAGCAATTTCGACAGGTTGAGTCGCGTCTTTTTCATATAAAATCTTTCCGCTGTTAACTTCTACGGCAATAGCATGTTTTGCAGCCACATCAAAATCCTGAGCAGAAACAGTGGTAGCAGAACCGAATAAAAATAATGTGATTAAGGTTAAAAATAATTTCTTCATAGTAACTTTATTCTATCACAAAGACAAAAAATATTCTTGATTTTTTGATGAAGGTTATCAATCTTTTTTGAAATGTGGTAAAATAGTGAAAAGAGGAGGTGACTTATGTTTCGAAGAAATAAATTGTTCTTCTGGACAACTGAAATCCTATTAATAACCTTAATTTTCTATCTATGGAGAGAAATGGGTGCCATTATTACACCCTTCGTTAGTGTTCTAAATACAATTATGATTCCTTTTTTGTTAGGAGGCTTTTTGTATTACATTACCAATCCAATCGTTATTTTTCTTGAGAAGAAGTGCAAGATTAATCGAATAATTGGGATTTTGTTAACACTTTGCGCCTTAATTGGAACCATTGTGATAGGCGTTGTCTATCTTTTACCTATTTTAATCAATCAGTTGAGTAGCTTGATTAACTCTAGTCAAGATATTTATAGTCGTCTCCAAGATCTAGTCTTAGAATTATCAAAATATCCAGCCTTTCAAAATATAGATGTTCAACAAACCGTTCAACAACTAAATCTCTCTTATGTTGATATTTTACAAAACATCTTAAATAGCGTGACAAATAGTGTTGGAAGTATTTTATCTGCACTCGTAAGCACAGTCTTGATCATCATCATGACACCAGTTTTCTTGATTTACTTCTTGCTAGACGGACATAAGTTTTTACCAATGCTTGAGAGGACTGTCCTAAAACGAGATAAACTGCATATATCTGGTTTATTAACAAATTTGAATACCACTATTGCTCGTTATATTAGCGGTGTTTCAATCGATGCAGTCATTATTGGATGTTTGGCTTTTATTGGCTATAGTGTGGTCGGATTGAAGTATGCCTTGGTGTTTGCTATTTTCTCTGGTTTGGCTAATTTGATTCCCTATGTTGGACCAAGTATCGGCTTGATCCCAATGATTATCTCTAACCTTTTTACAGATCCTCACAAAATGATTATCGCTGTCATTTATATGTTGATTATCCAGCAAATTGATGGAAATATCTTGTATCCACGTATTGTAGGTGGAGTTATGAAGGTCCATCCAATTACTATTTTAGTCTTGCTCTTGTTATCAAGTAATATTTACGGTGTGGTAGGTATGATTGTTGCTGTTCCAACCTACTCAATTTTAAAAGAGATTTCCAAATTCTTAGCTAGATTGTATGAAAATCACAAGGAAGCAAAAGAAGAAAAGTACTTATCAGAATGAAAGAACTAGATCCAGTCTGGTTCTTTTTTTCTAAAAATAAGCCAATTTATAGATATTTTAAATAAATTGGTAGAGGAACTAGAGCGAGAATAAGAATAATTCACAAAAACTTTGTAAAACACTTGCAATTTAGCTGAAATTTGATAAAATAGTAAGGAAAGTTAGACTGTATTGCCTACTGTCTATCTATA
>CAURIB010000018.1:0-17657 GCA_963524795.1 uncultured Streptococcus sp. | reverse complement strand
AGCACGTCCCTGTACACTCTTGAGAGACCAAAAGTAAAAAGTACCGTCTATTATTGTACCACGTTTTTTCTATTTTTGTCAATATATTTCTACTTATTTTTTGACTTCTTTGCTCTTAAATTTAGTTGAAAACGCTCGCCTACCAGATAGACTCTTCAACCGACCACATAGACAAACCTTCTTGTATTTGTCGACAAAATGGTGTTTAATAGATTTGTAAGCAAGAGATCTCTATTACAATTTTATAAAGAAAGGAGAAATTATGAAAGTTAGACTTGACATTGATCAACAATACGCCGAAGAACAAATCATCATAGAAGCACCATCTTTGTCCCCTAGAGTTCAAAAAGTTCAAAACTTTGTTCAATCAATGGATCAAAACGAAACACTTAAAGGAAAATTCCAAGACCAGGTCTACTTGATTCAGATTAGTAAGATTCAACGTATATATATTGAAAATCGCAAAGTCTTAGCTGAAACGGATAGCCAAACCTATGCGCTCGACATTCGTCTTTACCAAGCAAGTGAAATTCTACCTGCTTCCTTTATCCAAATTTCCCAATCGGAAATTGTCAACATCGACGCTATCAGTCATCTTAAACTAACCTCTAACGGCTTGATTGAAATTTATCTTAAAAACGACAGTTTCACCTACTCATCTCGCCGTTACCTCAAAGCTATTAAGGAGAAATTAGAACTATGAAAAAACAAGTATTTCACGATGCCACAACTGGTATCCTCATCGGCCTCATCCTATCTATTATCTTTTCTTTTATCCACTCACCAAGCAACTACGCACCTCTCAGCCCCAACTCTTTGATTGGTCAATTCATGACCCAACATCAGGTGCATGGATCACTCGTCTTACTTTACTGTCTGCTTATCTGGGCAGCGATTGGAATCCTCTTTAGTTTTGGTAGCCGTCTATTCGCTCAAGATTGGAGCCTTCTTCGTGCGACTGTCACTCACTTCTTCCTTATGTTGCTAGGTTTTGTCCCTCTAGCAATCCTAGCAGGCTGGTTCCCTCTTCACTGGACTTTCATCCTTCAACTCATCCCAGAGTTTGCCATCGTCTACTTCATCATCTGGGTTGTTCTCTATAAAAGAGAATCAAAGAAGGTTGCCCACATCAACCAACTATTAGCTCAGAAAAAATAATACAACAGAAACCCACTCAGTCCTGTGAGTGGGTTTTGATTTATAATTTTTGTTTCCATTCTAACAAGAGATTCATGGCCTGCATCGGTGTCATATTGTACACATCTACTTTAGCTAATTCTGCTAGAATGGGATTTTCTTCCGCCGAGTCAAATAGGGAAATTTGTTCAGAAACTGCATGTGTTTGTTTCATTGGAGCAGGACTTTCCTGACCTTGGCTCTCTAGTTGAGTTAGAATCGCATCTGCCCTTTTTAGCAAGTCTACTGGCAATCCTGCAATCTTAGCTACGTGAATACCGTATGATTTGTCTGCTGGTCCTGCTTCGATCTTGTGAAGGAAGGTAACCTGACCATTTTGCTCCAGCGTAGCCACGTGGACATTAACCAGATGTTCCAGACTAGATTCTAAGCTAGTCAATTCATGGTAGTGAGTTGCAAAGAGAGTCTTGGCTCCGATATGTTCATGGATATACTCGATAATCGCTTGGGCTAGGGCCATGCCATCATAGGTTGCCGTTCCGCGTCCCAACTCATCAAAGAGAATCAGGGATTTTTCAGTAGCATGTGCAATAGCATTATTAGCTTCCATCATCTCGACCATAAAGGTTGACTGACCGGAAACCAAGTCATCCGCTGCCCCAATACGAGTGAAGATAGCATCAAAAATAGGAAGACTAGCACTCTCAGCTGGAACATAAGATCCCATCTGTGCCATGACTGCTGTCATAGCTAGCTGGCGCATATAGGTTGACTTCCCGCTCATATTAGGTCCTGTGATGAGCTGGATGCTGGTTTCTTCATCCATTTGGATACTATTGGGAATATAGGTTTGGGCTCCCATGACCTTTTCAACGACGGCATGACGACCTTTTTGGATATCTATGCTAGAGTCTTGCCCAAACTCTGGGCGAATCAGGTGTTGATTTTCAGCTACCACTGCTAGTCCTTGTAAGGCATCAACAGTCGCAATCCCTTGGGCTAGGGCTTGCAGACGTTGAATATACTTACCAACCTCTTCACGGATACGCATAAAGATTTCGTACTCTAGATTAGCCGACTTCTCACGCGCCTCTAGCATTTCACCTTCGATACGTGCTAACTCCTCTGTCCCAAAACGCTCAGAGTTTTTCAGCGTAGCCTTACGGAAAAAGTGGGCTGGAACATTACCGAGCTGCGAGTTGGTCACATGGAAATAGTAACCATCTTTTTTATTGTAGTCAATCTTGAGAGTATTGATGCCAGAATTTTCTCTTTCCTTAGCCTCAATCTCAGCTATCCAGCTGGTTCCTTCTCTCAGCACACGACGGTATTTATCCAAGGTCTCATCAAAGCCCGTCCGAATAATACCTCCTTCGGTAATGACATGAGGTGCCTCTGGAGCAATGGCTGCGCTAATGAGACTTTCCAACTCAGGGATAGCGTCAAGTTGTTCAATTAGATAGGCAAGAGCTGGTTGCTCCATTCCTTCTAAAATTGCTCGAATTCTTGGAACACTGCCCAAGGTAGTCGCTAATTGCAAGAGATCTTTAGGATTGCTTTTCCCAAAAGAAACACGACTAGCAAGGCGCTCAATATCGTAGACTCCCTTTAGGCTTTCTGTCAAATCACTACGTTCAAAGAAATAATCCAGAAAGACCTGTACAACCTCCTGACGTTCAAGGATACGATCCTTGTCAATCAAGGGACGGTGGATCCAAGAGCGCAAAAGACGCATTCCCATGGCAGTCTTAGTCTCATCCAGCAACCAGAAAAGACTGCCTTGTTTCTTACCTGAGCGAGCATTTTCTACTAGATCTAAACTAGCCTTGGTCGCATAATCCATCTGCAAGAAATCCTTGATCTCATAGCGAACAACTGGCTTCAAGTGGTTGAGCTCTCTCATCTGAGTCCGATGAACATACTGAAGAAGCTTACTGCTGGCAGCTTGTTCAATAGGCGCCAAGTGTGGATCCAGCAGATGTATGTCTTCAAATAATTCTTTCTCATAAGAAAGCACCAAATTCATTTGACGGCTGAGAATCTGTTCTTCCTCTTCAGTTAAGGTATAGCCGATGACAACTTCTCTTGCCTTAAGATTTCGGATTTCACCACAGACCAGGGTAAAATCCAATAAACCTGTCACATAGAAATCACCCGTCACTAAGTCCATGTATGCCAAACCAAATTGCTGACCGTCACGGTCGATAGCCACCAAAAAGTTGTTTTGACTATCTGGTTTACTACTATCGACAACTGTACCAGGGGTAATCACCTGCACAACCTCTCGCTTAACAACCCCTACTGCCTGCTTAGGATCCTCCATCTGCTCAGCAATGGCAACCTTGTAGCCACGCTCCACTAGGACATCAATATACTGTTGTGCTGAGTGATAAGGAACTCCAGCCATGGGAATAGGATTGTCAGCATTCTTATTGCGACTGGTTAGTGAGATTTCTAGTATCTGGGCAGCATTGACTGCATCTTCGTAAAATAACTCATAAAAATCACCCATACGAAAGAGCAAAAAAGCATCTGGATATTGTTTTTTTATATCCACATACTGTTGCATGCCAGGTGATAATTTTTCTGTCGTCATCCATTCTCTCCTTGTTAAAAATAGAGAGTGGGACAGAAATCGGTAATTCGTTAGAATTCGATTTCGTCGTCCCACCTCCGCACAGTTGAGTAGGGTTGTAAAAGCTGATGAAATCAGCGTAGTAGAGCCCACTCAACCACTGCGTCTTGCTCGACAATCCAAAGGTAATTGAGAGGCTAGGACTTTTGTCCCAGCCTCCTTATCTATCCTTCATCAAATCTAACAAACGATCTTCCATGAGTTTAGCAACATGCTGATCTCGGCAAATCATCAAGAGGGTATTAGCACCCGCAACTGTCCCTAAAATCCATTCATCCTTGTTGGCATCAACCACATTGGCTAAAACCGCGGCTTCACCCAGTTTAGTGTGAAGAACTAAGGTAAACTCAGCTCTTGCCACGCCTTCTAAATGATGGGATAAAAACTCAACCAGGTCAATCTTCTCTGTCTCATTTGCCAGTACGTAGTAGACCATATCATTTTTCTTAACCTTGGTCAAGCCAAGTTCACGAAGGTCACGCGACAAGGTCGTTTGTGTCACAAAAACATTGCGTGCTTCCAAACGATCTTGAATCTCCTTTTGAGTTCCTAACTTCTCCTCAGTGATCATCTGCTTGATCAACTGATGACGTTCTCTTTTTCTCATAACATCCTCTCGAGTGAATATTTATAACATTTTCATCTATTTAATAAGAACATTATACCAAAAAAACCGAATATTTCAAAAAAAATTTCGTCTTTCTTTAAAATTGTGATAAAATAGAAGAAAAGTCCAAAGGAGCCTATAATGAATACAAAACAATTGATTGCTAGTGAATTGGCTAGCGTCATTGATAGCCTGGATCAAGAGGCTATTTTCAATTTACTAGAACAACCAAAAAACTCTGACATGGGAGATATCGCCTTCCCAGCCTTCTCTCTAGCAAAAGTAGAGCGTAAAGCACCTCAAATGATTGCAGCAGATATTGCTGAAAAAATTAATAGCCAAGCCTTTGAAAAAGTTGTTGCGACTGGTCCTTACGTAAACTTTTTCCTTGATAAGTCTGCAATTTCTGGAGCGGTTATCAAAGAAATCATCGAGAAAGGTTCTGACTACGCTCAACAAGATGAAGGCCAAGAGCAAAATATCACCATTGACCTTTCAAGTCCAAATATTGCAAAACCATTCTCTGTTGGTCACTTGCGTTCAACAGTTATCGGTGACGCCCTTTCAAACATCTTCAAAAAAATGGGCTATAACACCATCAAAATCAACCACCTTGGGGACTGGGGTAAACAATTCGGTCTTCTTATGGTAGCCTACAAAAAATGGGGTAGCAAAGAAGCGGTTGAAGCCAATCCGATTGACGAACTGTTGAAACTTTACGTGCGTATCAATGCTGAAATCGAAACTGATCAAGCACTTGATGACGAAGGACGTCTCTGGTTTAAAAAATTGGAAGATGGCGATCCAGAAGCTACTCAATTGTGGCAATGGTTCCGTGATGAAAGTTTAGTAGAATTTAACCGCATCTATGAACTCTTGGGTGTTGAATTTGATAGTCTAAACGGAGAAGCCTTCTACAATGATAAGATGGATGAAGCTGTCCAAATCCTTGAAGAAAAAGGTTTGCTTGAAGAATCTCGTGGTGCTAGCATCGTTAACCTGGACGATTTTGAATTGCCACCAGCTATGATCAAAAAATCTGACGGTGCTACTCTTTACATCACCCGTGATATCGCAACTGCTATCTACCGCGCTCGCACTTATAACTTTGTTAAGAACGTCTATGCTGTTGGTCAAGAACAGTCTAACCACTTCAAACAACTAAAAGCTGTCTTGAAGAAAATGGGATTTGACTGGAGTGATGACATGATTCACGTTGACTTCGGTCTCGTAACTAAGAATCGTCAGAAACTTTCAACTCGTAAAGGAAACATCATCCTTCTTGAACCAACACTTCAAGAAGCTATCAGCCGTGCCAAGGCTCAAATCGAAGCGAAAAACCCTGACCTTGAAAACAAGGAGCAAGTTGCTCGAGCTGTTGGTGTTGGAGCTGTGAAGTTCTACGACCTTAAAACTGACCGTAGAAACGGTTATGACTTTGACCTTGAAGCAATGGTTTCCTTCGAAGGGGAAACAGGTCCTTATGTCCAATACGCATACGCTCGTATCCAATCTATCTTAAGAAAAGGCAACTTCCAACCACTGACTGATGGAAACTACAGCCTCAATGATACTGAGAGCTGGGAAATCATCAAGTTGCTTCAAGATTTTGCTCGTGTCATCAAGCGTGCATCTGATAACTATGACCCATCTCTTATCGCTAAATACGCAATCAACTTGGCTCAAGCCTTCAATAAATACTACGCTCACACTCGTATTTTGGATGAAAGTCCAGAACGCGACAGCCGCCTAGCTCTTAGCTATGCAACAGCAGTTGTCCTCAAAGAAGCACTTCGTTTGCTTGGCGTAGAAGCACCAGAGAAGATGTAATTCGTTACAAGAGACTGGAACTAAAGTTCCTAATCTCTTGACGGCAATCGCTATTGGGCGATTTGCCTAAACGCCTTACTAATGCATCCAAATAAATAATATCGATTTATTTGGATACATGTCGTGATCTATTATATTAATTGGTTACTAAGCAATCTAAATAACTAAGCCAAAATTCTCTACGAATCTTGGTTTGGTACTAGAGTCAGGGGCAGAACAACCACTTTTTTAGCTTAGCTATCGTCTGCCTGATTTTATAATGTCATTACTTGAAAAGCGAAAAATCTTTTTCGCTTTTCTCTTGTTATTAACTTCTTTATCACAGAGGGAGAGACTTTATGAGCCAATATGCTTATATTTTAGTTGTCATCAGTCTTGTCGTTCTTTTTCTCATTAACAAATACGAAAAGGAAAAACTACAAGGCCTTCTACAAGAACAGCTTTTAAAAGATGAAGCTTTTCGAGCTACTATCAAGGAAAAAATTAAAACAACAGAAAACATCAACGATGTCATCGACTACATCAATAAAGGATATCGTTTGGGAATTATGATTTCAAAGGAAATTGTGGAAGACATCAGAAAATGAGGCTGGGACAGTAGTCCTAGCCTCTCAATTGTCTTTGGATTGTCGAGCAAGACGCAGTGGTTGAGTGGGCTCTACTACGCTGATTTCATCAGCTTTTACAACCCTACTCAACTGTGCGGAGGTGGGACGACGAAATCGAATTCTAATGAATTACCGATTTCTGTCCCACTCTCATTTTTTCCGGAGAACCACGATTCCCACCAGTATAACAATCCCTAGTGATGCCATGGTTCCGTATGCTGACAAACTTTCATCAAGAAATTTCTTGGAGAACTGCAACAGAGCGAACTCTAAGAGTAGCAAAGCACTGCATAGCATAATATCCTTAAAGCTTGGTTTGCGTTTTATATACTTTAAAAATGATCTCTGTAGTTTACTCATTTCGATTGTTCCCTTTTGAAGTAAATCCTTTATCCATAGAATAAAACTCTTCCTCAGAAAATCTGGCCTCTTACAAAGATTCTAATTCATAGAGTTCCGCAATAATCCCTGCAACCTTTTTAATATCTCCCAGCATTCCACGCATCTCAAAGTCAGCCAATACAGGGAAACCAAAGCGCTGGCTGTATTGTTTAGCCGTCAAACAGTATTGGTTGTTAAAGTTACGATTACCGGATCCTACAACACCAAAACACTTGCTGGCATTGTCACCGTATGCAATAAATTCCCCTACTGGAGTGGTCAAAATCTCCACATCACCATTATCAACACCATTGCCACCTTCTAGATAAGTCGGTAGGAAAGCCACATATGGATTGGTCATTTCAAAGAAGTCTTCCCCTTCCTTGACCAAATCTTTAATATGAATTTTTTCTACTTCAATGTTCTCATACTGTTCTAATAGGTAGGCCTTCAGACGTGTGACGAAACTCTCCGTATTTCCGCTCAGACTGATGTAGACTAAGGAAACTTTTTTCATGCTCTCCTCCTTTTTTTTTGAATCATAAAAAAATAACTACCAAGATTGTATCTTGATAGTTATCCTTTGTCAACTCTTAGGCAAGTTCTTCCTCTTCTTGAACTTCTGTTAATTCTTTCTGCTGACGCCACATTTTATAGAAGACGATTGCTAGGAAGATAACATTGAGTACGACCCCAAAAATAGCAGAACCTTTGGCACCAAGCTCCGCTCCCATACGGATGTTAGGATCTGTAAAAAGTGAAAGTGCATCTTGGACTCCAACAAAGTTGTAGATAGAACCAAGGATAGCTAGAAAGACATAGCCGATGTAGGTATAATTAGCCAACTGGATGTTTTTACGAACGAGGAAGACCAAAGCAACCACAACTAAAATAGCTGATAAGATAACTAAAATCATGTTGAAAATTGAATGGGCATGTTCAGTTACTTTAATCGTGTAGGCAATCAGTTCCTTAGCATAAGTAGCATCTACACCTGACGACTCAATATTACCCATACTTTCTGCAGTAGGTACTGGAGAGATGAGTCCAAATAGCGATATTGCTGAGAGTAAGGCTGATAAAATCAGCAACACCCAAAGATAGATTGGTTTCTTTTTCATAAAAGTAACCTCCTCATAATTTTTTAATTATTATAGCATATTTTACGAAGGAGAACAACTGTTACAAGTTCGTTTCCACCTGTTTACGGTAGGCTTTAGGAGACTTCCCACACAGTTTTCGAAAAACCTTATAGAAATAACCTACATTACTGTATCCAACCGTATAGCAGATATCCTCAATACTATCATTTGTAGATAATAAGAGTTGCTGGGCCGCCTTGATGCGTTGCTTATTGAGAAGCTCTGCAAAGGTGGAATTGGTTTCCTTCTTGATCAACTGCCCCAAATAAACAGGATTGATAAAGAGATCCTTACTGATATCCTTAAGAGAAAGCTCTTTTTGGTAATCTCTACCAATAACTTCAAGCACACTGACCACATTTTCATTCATTCGATATTGACCGAAGAATGATGTCAAGGTTTCCTTAGTATAAGTGACTAAATCCTCAAAAGTTGTAATGGCATGAATGTTCTTGACAATATCTGTCATATCGTCTGCTTTCAAATGTTCAAAAAGATGGAAGACATCCATGACAAACTGGGTAAAGAGCTGCTTTGTGATAGATACTCTCGGTGTGTTTTCAAGGACAATCTTCTCAAGCAAGGTCAATTCATCAATAATTTGCTGGAGATTTCCTTGAATAATCACCCGATAGATAGGTTCGTAGTAAGAAAAGAGACTTTCAGACTGATCTAAATTGACCGAACCATAAAATAGTGTCTTTTCAACATCACGCTTCCACTTTTCAAAGTTGGCTTGATAAGGAGCTTCAAAAGGCATGACTAGCAAACCCTCAAATTCCTGATCCGCAAGAACGATCTGCCAGTCCTGCCCTAAAACATAGTAGGGAATGACAAAATTTCCTTGTTTTTCCTTTGATAGCCCAATCCACCAGTTTTCTTTTTGTGTGAGATGAGTCTTGAATGCTTCTTCATCTAATTGCTGGCTCAAGATTTCTGGCTCTTGAACCTTCTCACGAAGTTGAGTGACGATTTTTTCAAGTAAATGTCCCAGCTCAACCTTATCGACTGGTTTAACCAGATAATCAACCACGCTGAGATTCATGGCTTTTTTGACGTAGTCAAATTCTTGATAGCCCGATAGTAGGATATAATAAGCATCTGGCAACAAGTCCTTCATTTCCTGAATCATTTCAAGTCCTGTTTTGTCAGGCATATTGACGTCAGATATCACAATATCCACAGGATGTTCTCGGACATAGTCAAGAGCGTCATCAGCATGATTGGCTGTAGCGACGACTTCAATATCCCATTTTTCAAAAGGAATCAAACGCTTGAGTCCTTCTGTAATCATGTACTCGTCGTCCACTAATAGTACTTTATACATCTTTATCCTTTCTCCTCATCCTGAATAGTAATTCGATAACGAACACCTTGCTGTTCCATTGATTCTACACTAATGTTATAGCGATCCCCAAAATAGAGAACAAAGCGCTCATGAACATTGACGATCCCAATAGACTGTCGTTTTCCACTATAATCCACTGCGTGTTCAAACATCCTTTGGGCTAATTTAGTTTGAATTTCTGCTAATTTTTCAGCAGACATCCCACGACCATTATCCACCACTAAAATTTCGACATAGCCCTCTTGTTTCAAAGCCTTGATACTGATAACATTATCCGTTCTTCTGTGATCAACTCCATGGGCAAAATAATTCTCCACCAAGGGCTGGAGGGTGAATTTTGGAATCCGCATTTCTTTTAACTTGGGATCAATTTTAAAGCCATAGGCGATTGACTTGGGATAGCGAACCATACAGAGATAGCTATATTTGCGACAAAACTCTACTTCTTGCTTGAGCGTCGTTTCGCGTTCATCAGAGATGTTGTTGCGCAAGAGACTACTGAATTCGTAGATAATATCTGCCAATTCGTTCTGATCTTCCATGACTGCATACATTCGTAAAAACTCGAGGGTATTGTACATAAAATGCGGATTAATCTGAGCTTGTAGGGCTCGCATATTGGCATCTTTTTGGCTCAGCTCCAGCTGGTAAATATCGTGAATGTTTTTTTCCAGTCGGTCTAACATGTCATTTGTCGTTTCAGCGATTAAAAGTAATTCCTGATCTTTCTTCTTAAGATCAATTCTTTTGCCTTGTTCCCCCTGCGCAATATCATGGATGGTTTCCACTAGGTCAACAACTTGTGCTTGATACTTGGAGAATGTCTTCTTCAAAGTCGCATATAAAATGACGATAAAGAGGGCACTAAGGGCAAGGATGATGCCTGAACTAGCCAAACTACCACTCAGAACATAATCTCTAGGCACAGCAACTTGAACTTGGTAGCCATGAGACGTTACAGCAAGCAACCAATTTTCACGATCACTTTTTTCACCTAGATGAAACATATCAGTTTCAAAAGGGGAGGTAATGGTCACAGCGATGGGAATGGTTCCTCGGGTATTGTCAATAGCCTTATAAAAAACATCGGAAGTCACAGAAATGTATATCACACCTAAAGGCAGGTCTGATACTGGGTCCGATACTGGAATGGCAAAACTATTAGCTTCTGGCTTGAAACCTTCAGCAGGTACTTTATAGCCACTACGATTGTCCCTTTTCGAGACATAAACTTCTGTCGAATCCTGTAAAACGATGGCTACGCCTGTTACAAAATCATTGCGCACATAGAGATCATCGATATTTTCATAGATAGATACCGAGATGTAAGGTGAGGCCTTACGCTCTAGTTGCCAATAAAAATAATCGGGGGTGCTGAGACTAAAGTACTTATAAATCCCTTCGATACGTGCCTGGTTTTCTACTAAATCTTGAGCTAAGCGAGCTGACTCGCGATAGTAGTATTCTACCTCACTCACTGTCCGTGTTAAAACCCGCTGGGACACATGCTCTGCTTCTTTTTCGCGATTATCCCAGTTTACATAGGAAATCAGAAGGGCAAAACTGGCAATGATAACAATCATCACCCAGCTATAGGTTCTAAGGAGCGAATGAAGCCAAAACTGTTTCATTCTATTTGGACGCCAATTTTTCATGAATGCTTTCATAAACAGGCTCCAATAAATCACTAATAAAGAAATGCCACATACCAATCCCTACAAAAATAATGAGGGCTGGCATATAAAACCCAATAATGGCTAACAAGACGCTACCAAGAAGAACTTTAGCCATTGCTGATAAGCTCATAAAAATTCCAATAAAGGCAAGCTTTAAGGTATTTTGATAGGATAAGTCAAAATAAACTTGCAATTTTAGAGAAACTGTATAAGCCAAAAATACCAAGGCTACCAAAAAGATATTTAGAAATGTTGCTGCCAAGTGGATAATGGTCTGATGCGGCAATTGAACCATGAGATACAAACCATAAATCAAGATCAAGTCAAGTCCCATAAAGGTGTAGAAACTGAGATTGCTTTTAACAAAATTGCTCTTAAATAAAGCCCATGCTTCCTTTAAGCGATAAGCACGGTAAGAATAGCCGTGTTCTGCAAATAAACTCATGAGAGTCGCACTAGCTGGCGCTATACCAAAAACCACACCTCCTGCTAGTGTCAATAACCAAAAATAAGCTGTAGCTATCATCCCCAAAAAGAAACGATAAAAGACTAGCTCAATAAAATTTCCCACGGTTTGCCTCCAAAAAAATAATCTAGAACTATTATAACATATTTCAAGCGCTCTCAAAAAAGAAGAGGAGAGAAAAGGTGGTGAGAATTTATCACCACCTGTTTACCATAATGTTACTAAAAATTAAAACCAATGGCCGAAACCATTGGTTTTATATAACTATAAAATGGCTTTATACCAGCAACTATTGGAATCGTAACATACAGAAAGTTTCAAAAAATAAACATTAACTAGATTATATTGAAGAAATCCCAGTATAGTTATTAATTTCCTCCTGTCGCTGCTTACATGTTTCTATTTTCTTGAAAATTCTTTTGAAAAAGTTTTCATAATATCTAAAATTTCAAGATCAAATTTATCGCCAAACTTTATCATTATCATATCTTCATCGTCAATAGCAACAATTGATATTTTTATGACTTTCGGAAAACGTAGATAACGTACATTTAGTTTTGTTTTTAGACGAATAGTGCCACATAATGAATCACTACCTATCACCCTGCCATATTTGCATGCGATACTAAGACTTTTTGCAAACACTTCGTTTCTATTCCCTTTCACTAGCAACGAATTTCTATTCGCCACAATATAAGGTTTTAGAGCCATATTTTTACCTTCTTTTATGATTATATTTAAGATTTTTTATCTATTAAGAATACGGAATCGGCTAAAACAATCCATTATTGAAGTACTTTAAACGGCATTTAAAAACCTAATCGTTCCTGATCCCAGTTTCCATATTCATCATACCCAAATCCATCAGGGTCCATCGCATCAATTCCGGCCTGTTCTAATGAATGACTACAAAAGTTACAGTAATAGAATCCACTTTCTTCATCACTAAAACTCCAATCAATATCCTCTTCATCAAAATCAATTCCACATTCTGTACAAATATATTGTCCAGTTAGATTGTTCTGTTCTCTGAATAGTTGCTTTTCTTCACCCGTTCCTCCCCGTAGGTATCCTTTACCATCTCGATGATACAAATGACATTCGGGTGACTTTCTTTCTTTTGGATAATTGTGTTTATTATTTTTAATATTGTCAGAAACCACTAATGTTTCTTCGTCGTCATTTATAATATCTTGATAGTCTGACTGATTAGAACTATACTCATAGTTTTCATCATAATCATAATCATAGTCTCTACCATTACTATAACTATCACCAAACGATTCATCTGAATCATCATCTTCATTTAAGGCCGCCGCTAACAAAACTAATATTGCTGCTCCTCCTCCAAATAATATTTTACGATGATTATCTTTAATGAATTCAATCCCCTGTTGACTTAAATCAACAGTTTTATCCATAGTGTCTTTTAGTAATTTTAAAGAAGAATCTCTAAATTCATTTAGCTTTAATTTCATGTAATTTGCCCTATAATTATATTTAATGTTGTATTTTACGGTATTCTATATACACTTTGGGAGAAAAATATAAAAATTAACACCTTTTGGTTTTGTATTTCTTTATTTAATAATTTGAAAAACACATTTATATTACCAATAGTAAGCTTTAAAGAAAAACATAGAGGTATCTTTTACTATATCTTCGCCAGTTCCCAAAAATAGGAAGATATTATCATATTTAATTGCTTTTCAATTTCCTTTAATAAAAGTTATAATTTCACCATATTTCTTAATAACTTTTTCCCACTCTTCAAATACTCTATCAACTATTTATATCGAATAATTCTAACCCGAAATCTGATAGATTTTCACTACGATATTGTTCCTTGTCTTGAGCAGTCCCACCTCTTGCATAGGCTTGACCATTTAGATGATAAGTATGAACAATTGGAGATTTTCTATCATCCGGATAATTAATAGTTTTAGTCTCATCTTCTGAAGTCATTTCATTAAAAATTGAGTCACTTAATGATTGATTCTCCCCTTCATCTTTTAAATTGTTTTTGCACTCATAATTAGATTGGGCAACGTTAGCTAGTGCAACTACTCCGACTACTCCAATCACTACAGTAACTACAGCTACTACCGGTTTAACAATAATTTCAGGATGTTCTTTCACCCGTTTCAGACAATTCCTTCCAGTATCTACAACACTATTGCCCATTGTTTTTGATTTATTCAAAGTGTAATCTTTTAAACTCTTAATGTTCATTATCGTTCCTCTTTCCTAGCTTTTATTTTTTATTCTGTTACTCTTATTGAATTGACAACAATATAGGAATTAATAAGCCCTATTTTGTATTTCTGATTAAGTAATTTTGCGGACTCAATAGAACTAATATCTTCATTATTTATAAATTCAATCTCAGTTCCCCTATTATTAATGATATATTGAGTAAACCTATTATTTACCCTAGCTTTTTTTATTAATAAAACAAACAAACAGATAGAGAGAATAACGATAAGTATCACTAAAACATTCATTTAAAATGCCTCATTTCTATTTTTTTTAAATTATACACTTTAAATAAATCTTTGTCGTTCAGTGTTACTGAACTTTCCCTAATATTCTATAAAATTTTTCTATCCGTTTAACAAATCTATTTTTCATTAACGATAAATCTGAAAACAAAGCCAAACCAATTTGTCTATTAACTGCAGTTCCTAGTTCGTTATCAACAAGATCAAACAAATAAAGTAAACAATAGTAATAATCTCCTAATTGAAATAGTCTCTTATCTCCTTTCAATACTAGTATTTCTTTTAATAAATCTTCATAGTAGTCTTCAGAAAAAAATGTTCTCAATGAATCTGAACCACCTGGACTTCTATTTAAAAATTCTTCCGTAATAAATCGTTTTATTTCCTTATTTCTTCTATTCTTATTTTTTATTTCAAGAGCATCTTCTATCCCTTCTAACTCTACGTTAAATTTAATCGATAGAATAAAAAAAAGAAATAAACTGAAACTATTTGCCTTTGCAGAGATACTGTTTGAATTTTTTATAATTTCATCATAAACTTCCATGGTTTTCAATAGATAATCATAAAAGCTATCATCCTGATTGACTAAACGTTCTATAAATTGTTTATGAAGCTCTTTGGCATCAACTAATCTTGGATATAACACTTCTTCATCTTTAAAAACCATAATCGGAAATAAGCATACTAACGAAATAGTTAACTCGTCATTTCCATCCTCGCTATAATGATTTATACTCTCTATTAATGTAAAATCTATACTTAAATCATCTTCAAGTAATTGATCCACCGTAACTCTATAATGAGCAGCTATTTTCTTTAAATTATCAGGTGAAGGTTTATTAGCACCACTTTCCCAATTTGCAACTGCGCTTTTACTATCTAATCCTATAGAGTACGCTAATTCTTCTTGAGTTTCTCCCATATATTTTCTTAAACTTTTAATATTTTTTGATAATCTACTCATTATCATCTCCCTTAGAGTAATTAGATTTTTCTATTTAATTTACTTATATTCATTTCTTTGAAGTATGTTTAAAATGAGAAAAGACTTCTTCTCCCCCATAAGATAGCTGCTTCAAATATCAAATTTTTCTGCATAACTTTTTGGATGTAGTTCAATACTTCATAAATCTTTTTGATTTTTAGCGTATTGATTCTTTGTAAATTACATTGAATTTTAATAAAAATATTTTTGTACAACATTATTCAAAAATTAATTCCAACATATCTGTAAATTATTTAAGTAATTCTTCCATTTGGCTATAAGCTATCTTTTTCAATTATTTTTACATCAATTCGAGGTAGTAATTTTGTAATTTCATCAAAAGCGGACTTTTTCATATCCATAAATTTTCTATAGTTTGGAACTGATATTACATTTCCATCGGTTATTCCTCCTCCTATTGGTCGTAACTGACAGTAAAAGAAATTATTTTCTAGTTTTTCCATAATATTATTAGCAAAATCTTCACTCATTGCTTCTTTAAATAATTTTCTAAACAATTTCTCCCATGCTGCATCATATTTACGAAAAACAAAAACCGGTTTTTGTGATTCCTTATTATATAAATATTTATAGATTCTTCTCAGTACAATGAACGCACCCAACTTAGATAAGTCTGAATTGAGAATAATCTTTTCACCAATGCCATTTTCACCTAAATCAGGTTGAGCACATGAAAAAGGATAAATTTCTAAATTACATATTTGTTGAGCAATCTTTTCAATTTCCTTTTGCTTTCCTTCCAGTTCTATAAAATCTAATACCTTATTTATCTGAATGAGTTGAGAATAATACTCTCTCAAATAGTAATAATTTTCTAACAGATTTTTTTGACTTTTTTTAGACTTGTTTTTGAAATCAAACTTAGATTCTAATTCAAACATATGTTTAATTTCACTCATTAAATTGCTTTGATTACTATAAATGATATCTTTAACGTCTTTAATACTTTTTAATTTATATCTTCTTTCTATAATTGATTTAATATCAACTTCCTTTTCTTTATATCCTTCTAAGATCTTTTTAATATTTTTAATAGTTTTCTTTTTTTCAGTATCAGTTATCAAAATCTCGGTTTTTCCATAATATCCTTTTAGGGTTGTTTCCTCTAGACCTTTATCAATTTGATTATCTTGATAAGCCCCTAAATAGCCTCTAGGATTTTCCAAACAGTGGAAAATAGTAGCTGTATCTATATCTCCATGAAAATGAGTTGGAATTTGGTAGCGCATATTCAAACGTCTGCCTACTTTTTCTATTTCTTTTTTTAAGTCATCCGGTAGAATCTTTAGCCAAGAGAAGTCCATAGTTGTTTCAGATTTCTCAACTTGTTCGATAAATTCACTTATCAGATTGTCACCTTCATCTTGATCCCAAGGGCTAAATTGTTTTAAAAAAGTTTTCTTATCATTACAATAAAAAACCTCTACGTCTTTTTGGGGGATAATTTCTTTAAAATATTTTTCTAAATTTAATTTTAAATCTTTCAAATCTTTATCTTCATAATTTTTCATGATATGTCCATCCTACTTTATTGATTTTTCACTATGAATTCTTTAAACCTATTATACTACAGAATTTCTACATTAGTTCAAAATCAATTTTCTAGAAATTGAAGAATTTATTACATTTAATTTTGTTGTGAAGTTAGTTCTTCCTGTTTATTATCTCATGATCTAATCTAATAATTCATTTATCTATATAAGAAAATTATTGATTTAGCTTATAAGAAACACCCTAGTTCACAATGAACTAGGGTGTTTCTTATATATCCGAACATCTAATTTATTTCACAAAAATGTAGTCAAAAATGTAGTCATTCAGTTGATTTTTATTGCAATACATTGAAATTTAAAAATTCAAGAATTGCATTAAATCAAGGTTTTTTCGTCTCTACTGAAACGTAATGACCTATTATTTAACTTCTGTAAACACAACGTGTTTGCGAAGTTTTGGTGAGTATTTCTTCAATTGAAGACGGTCTGGAGTGTTACGTTTGTTTTTAGAAGTAAGGTACAAGCGTTCACCAGATTCTTTGTGTTCAAGTGTAATATTTACGCGCATGGTATCTCCCTTCTATTATTCAGCTGATGCAGCTTTAGCGATCTTACGTCCTTTGTAGTATCCTTTAAGTGATACACGGTGAGAACGTGAGTAATCTCCAGTAGTTTCGTCAAAGTTTACAGATGGAGCTGTTACTTTGTAGTGTGTACGACGTTTGTTTTTCTTCGCTTTTGAAGTGCGACGTGCAGGTACTGCCATTTCGTTTTTCTCCTTTTAAGATATAAATTCAATTAGGTTTGATTTTCATCAACTTTAA